>CAZLLX010000027.1:0-6001 GCA_964560805.1 uncultured Candidatus Saccharibacteria bacterium
TGATAAATCAGTTGATTATAAAAAGATAAAAATTAAAAAAGGGAAGAGGGTGGCATTTGTGGTTGGAACCGAGGTTGAGGGTTTGTCTGCTTCATTATTAAAACTGGCAGATGATATTGCCGAGATACCAATGAGGGGTGAGAAGGAATCACTGAATGTCTCTGTCGCATTCGGTGTGGCGATGTTTCGAATGCTGGGACAATAATTACTTCTGACACACCTTACAAAAATGAGTTCCACGGCCGGCGTGTTTGATTTTGCTAATTAAAGTATCGCACTTTTTACATTTTTGCTTAGCTCGGCCGTAAACATTTAAATAGGGCATAAAGCCACCCACTTCGCCATTACTGCGACGGTAATTTTTAGAAGAGGTGCCTTTTTTACTAATGGAGAGTTTTAAAACACCGATAATATTCTTGTGAAGCTGGGCTGTTTCAAGTTTGGTCAGTTTTTTAATCGGCCGATTTGGCATTACATCACTTAAAAAACAAGCTTCATCGGCATAAATGTTTCCAATACCAGCAATCAGGGTTTGATCCAGCAGAACTTGTTTAATCGTGCGATTCGGAAAACGTTTTAATATTTCTTCAAATTTTTTTAAAGTAAAATATTTTTGCAGTGGCTCGGGTCCATAATTTTTGGCAATATGATCTTTTAATTTTTCATCTTGTATGCGCACCCAACCAAATTTTCTTAAATCATTAAAATATAAAGTACTGCCATCGGTTAGATCAAAAATTAGTCTAGTGTGTTTACCTGGAATTTGTACATCTGCCGTGGGGTGGCCACCGCTAATTAATTTTCCATTTTTAGGCACATAAATTAACTGTCCCGTCATCTTTAAATGCACCACCAAAGATTGTTTACCGCTTAAATCAATCAGAATCATTTTAGCGCGCCGACCAAGATTTGTAATTTTTTTACCAATTAGAATTTTTTTGAATTGATTCGGGGTGGTGGGGTAAACAGTCTTTGGCCAAAGAACCTCAATATTTTTTATTGATTTATTAATTAAAACTTTTTCTAGTTCTCTTTTTATTGTCTCAACTTCCGGTAATTCAGGCATAAAGTCAGTCTAATGTTAAAAGGATTAAAAGTAAAATATCTTTAATTGATTTAAGCTGCAAAAGGTAATAGAATGACTCAGTGTTTGAATTAAAAACCTTACAGAATTATAAGGAAATTAGAGTTTTTTTGACTGAACAAGCCGTGCCTTTTACCCAGGACGAGGTTTATTTCAATTGGAAAAAGGACAAGGAAATCAAGCGTTTTTATATAACCAAAGATGGTGAAACCGTTGCATATTTTCAAGCCATTAAATTTCCATTGATTTTTGGTAAAAATTATTACTACATACCTCACGGTCCGGTCATTAAAAATGAGTCAGAACAACTTCTGGGTTTTATTAAGAAATCATTATCGGAATTGAAAGATAAAAAAACTGTATTTATTCGTTTAGATTTTTTTCCGCTAATGAAAATGACTGAATCAGTTAATTGGTTAAAGCGTAATTATTTTAAAGTGCCTGTCGATTTGTCATCTGGTTCAAATTTTCAGCCTCGACACGATTGGTTTCTAAATCTTAAAACCACAGCCGAAGAAATTTTAAAAGCGATGCACCAAAAGGCCCGATACTCGATTCGTTTGGCGGAGAAGAAGGGGGTTCAGGTAAAAATAATTAATAAAGATTTTGGCCAATATCTGCCGGATTTTTATAATCTAATGTTAATTACCGCCAAAAGAAACGGTTTTTCGTTGCACCCAAAAGAATATTATGAAAATATTTTTGCCGATCTTGATAGAAATAATTCTGCCGGTTCATTTTTGTCTTTAGCTTATTATAATGATGAATTATTAGCGGGGGACTTAATTATTGTTTCTAACGGTATCGCTAACTATGTCTTTGGCGGTTCAAGTAATAATCATAGAAATTTGGCTCCAACCTATTTGGCTCAGTGGCGGGCGGTTCTACAGGCAAAAGAATTGGGCTGTTCCGACTATAATTTTGGTGCCGTTACGCTTGGACCAGAGGGAAACCTAAGTAGTTTAACCGATTATAAATCGAGGTTTGGTGGCTATTTGGTAAAGTATTCAGACTTTTATGACTATGTTTTAAGTTGGCCTTGGTATATTATTTATCTAATAAGAAGAATTATAAAGTAAATCATGAAAAAATTTCTTAAAAAATTAATACCGAATTTTGTTTTTAGTTTTTATTATTATTTCTTGGCGATTGTTGGGGCGATAATTTATGGTTTTCCAAGTCGAAAATTAATAGTAATTGGAGTAACTGGAACAAAGGGTAAAACTTCGGTTATTAATTATGTCTGGTCTTGTCTGTCGGCGGGTGGGGACAAGGTGGGTTTGATTAGTACCGCCAATGTAAAGATTGGTCTGACAGAGTCTTTGAACAAATATCATATGACTATGCCGGGCCGATTCACGATTCAGAAATTGATGGCCAGAATGGTAAGAGAAGGATGCAAATACTGTTTGGTGGAAGTAACTTCGGAGGGAATTAAACAGTTCCGACACAAAGGAATCATTTTTGATGTGGCAGTGTTCACTAATTTAACGCCGGAGCATCTAACTTCACACGGTGGAAGCTTTGAAAAATATAAACAGACGAAAGGAAAATTGTTTTCAAGTTTGAAACACAAAAACAAGATAATTAATGATAATTCTGTTCAAACATTAATTGTCGCCAACATTGATGATTCAAATGCCAATTATTATTTAAATTTTTCAGCCGATAAAAAAATAAGTTTTGCTCTAAACGCAAAAGCTGATTTTAAAGCTGATGATATTGTTGAAAATAAAGATCATACAGAATTCAGCGTTTCGGGTGATAGATATAAACTGATGATACCTGGTGTATTTAATGTTTACAATGCTTTGCCAGCAATTGCTATTGCTAAGCATTTTGGTTTGAGTCAGAAAGAAATTGTTCTGGGATTAAATAGTCTATCTTTAATCCCTGGTCGAATGGAAAAAATTAATGAGGGTCAGGATTTCTTGGTCTATGTTGATTATGCTCACGAAAAACAGAGCATGAAATATATTTTGGACACCGCCAGAAAATTAATTACTCCAAATGATAAGGTGATTGTTTTGCTTGGGGCAGAGGGTGGTGGTCGCGATAAAGCTAAACGGGCAGACATGGGGGCTTTGGCTGGCGAGTTGGCTGATTATGTTTTTGTTACCAATGTGGATCCATACGACGACGAACCAAAACAAATTATTGAAGATATCGCCACAGTTGTAGAATCAAAAGGTAAAGTTAGAAATTTGAATTTATTTACAAACGAGGATCGTCGCGAATCAATAAAACAAGCTTTGTTTACAGCTAAAGAAGGAGATATCGTGATGATTACTGGAAAGGGTGCCGAACAATCAATGATAATTGCGGGTGGTTCAATTCCTTGGGATGATCGAGTGGTGGTTAGAGAAGAGCTAAAGAAAGTTCTTAATAAATAGCTATTTTCCTAAATGTTTTAGGGCAGCTTTGATTCGAGCGCCGGTTTCTTTTATGTCCTTACTTATTTCTTGTAGGGCTTCACGAGCATCTCGGTGTGAATAACCCAAAGCTTTTAAGGCTTCAAGTGCATCTATTTCTTCTTTCATGCCTGAAATTGTTTCTTCAAGCGAGCCAATTTTACCCTTAAGTTCAAGCACAATTTTATCAGCCATTTTTTTGCCAAGACCAGATACTTTTGTGAGATGGGCGGTTTCACCGCTGGAAATGGCCTTTCGTAGAGAGGGAACTGAGGCGACATTTAATATGCCGATTGCGGTTTTTGGTCCGACACCGGATATGGTGTTTAATAATTCAAAAAAATCTAATTCTTCCTTATTCTTAAATCCGTAAAGATCAAGAGCATTTTCTCGAACCGCCAAGTAGGTCCAGATTCTGGTTTTATCACCAGGTTTGGTGGTGTTAAGCAAATCGGTAGTAGCAAAAACTTTGTAACCAACTCCATTTACATCCACAATCAAAGTTTTTTCATTTTTAAAGACAATTTCGCCGTTTATCTGTGAAATCATTATTTAATTCTAACATAAAACCAGTTTAAACAGGTATTCCTTGCTTTTTTCAAAACAATGTGATAATTTAACTAAACAATAATTTAAGTAAAACAAATGCCAATTACTTCATCAGCCAAAAAAGCTCTACGAGCCTCAAAGAACAAAGCCGCTTTCAATGAAAAGCGAAAGGATGCTATTACCGACTTAACCAAAAAAATTAAGAAATTAGTTTCTGCTGGTAAAGGTAAAGAAGCCGAAGCTTTACTTCCAAAGGCCTTCCAAGCTATTGATAAAGCCGCAAAGACCAAGTATTTGCACAAAAATACCGCCGCTCGAAAGAAATCCCGTTTGGCGGCAATGATTGCCAAGACTTCAGCTAAAAAATAGTAAAAATCAAAAAACAACCCTAGGGTTGTTTTTTGACTGCGGTGTGCTCCTGGCAGGAATCGAACCTGCATTTCTCCCTTCGCAGGGGAGTGTCCTATCCATTGAACGACAAGAGCAATGTCGAGACTTTAACACAAAATAGCTAAAAACCCAAGTATTCCATTACTTGATGAGAAGAAGGTTCTTTGAGTTCTTTTTCGTCAAGAAATTCACGAAGCACTTGAGCGACATCGTCAGCGCTTTCTTCGTGCACTGGTATGACGATATAAGGCATGACTGCTTTTTTGGATTTTAAAATTATTTTTGGTTCACCTTTGCGAGTTTCAACCCAGAAAGAATCAATGGTTAGATATGGGTGTAAATCTTTACCCACGACGATTCCACGATTGTTGATTTCATAATTGACGATGGAAGGTTCTCTTAAAGTGTAAAAAATTAAGATGGCAGTTGAGAGTAAAACTAAAATTCCAAACAAAGCATTGTTGTAAATAAAAGATAAGATGATAATAGAGAGAGCAATGATACCAACCGCCCAAAACCAATCGGTGCTTCTCTCATAGTGATTGTATTCTGGTGCTTCCCAAGTGAGCGATAATTTTTCCATGTCAATATTATAGCATAAAATATTTTAGTGTTATAATGTCAAAATGAATTTAGATCAAAATTTTACCTTTGTGATCATGGGCGCGACGGGGGATCTTGCTAAACTCAAGCTTATCCCAGCCTTATACAATATTCTAAAGCATAATCCGACCTGGAAGGTGTCTTTGATTGGGGTGGCTCGCTCGGCTACGACTATTGAAGCTATTTTAGAAGAAGCTAAAAAGAACATTAAAGATTTTGATCAAGCTATATGGTCACGCTTGTCTCAAGTTGCACACTATCAAACTCTCGACTTTGGAAAGTTAGAAGATTTTGAGAATCTAAAAAATAAAATTTTAGAAATCGAGAAAAAAGAAAATTTATCTGGTAATCGATTGTTTTATCTCGCGACTTTGCCAGAGCATTTTGGTGAAGCGAGTGTAAATTTGGCTAAGGTTGGTTTAGTTAATAGTAAAGATGGGGGATGGGAAAGAGTGCTTTACGAAAAACCTTTTGGTTCCGATCTTGATTCAGCTGAAAAGATCAATCAGACTATCGATAAGGTTTTTGAAGAAAAAAATGTCTATCGAGTCGATCATTATCTCGGCAAAGAACTAGTGGCTGATATTGCCTTACTTCGTTTTACTAACCGAGTCTTGGAGCCGCTCTGGAATAATAGACATATTGATTCGATTCAGATTATCCGTGATGAAGATTTTGGCATCAAAGACCGAGGTAATTATTTTGATAAATATGGCGCGGTCAAAGATATGTTTCAAAATCATATTTTGCAAATCCTGTCTCTCGTCGCTATGGAATCACCAAAATTTATTTCTGGGGAATATCTGCGTGATCAAAAAGTAAAAGTTTTAAAGAAAGTAAAAGTTAAAGATTTATTCTTGGGCCAATATGATGGTTATGAAAAAGAAAAAGGAGTACAGCCTGGCTCAAAGACCGAAACTTTTTTTGCGGCCAAGGTAGAGATCAACAATCGTCGTTGGCGAGG
>CAZLLX010000028.1:0-5968 GCA_964560805.1 uncultured Candidatus Saccharibacteria bacterium
TAATTCAACTGGTCCGCACTTACACTTCGAAGTTCGTGGCGCTAAAAATCCATTTTAGTTTGGCATGGCTTTTGTTATAATCAATTCATGATTATAAACAGTTCAAATAGATCCGGCTCAATTCCAAGTCGTGATGATCTTTTTAATAAGAACAAATTAGCTGACGAAGCAAAAAAAGTTGCCGAACAAGCCATTTTGACCAGAAAAGATCAGGAAAAAAGAAAACTTCAGGTTCAAATCGATAACAGAAAAAGAGAGCTTACCCCGCTCGAGAGCAAGCTTCGATTGGCCGAACAACACTTGGGATTATCTACGAAAGATCGTGACAGTCTTGAAAGAGAGATTTTTAGATTAGATCAACAAGTTAAACAATTAGAAGGAGGAAAAAAATATTTAAACGATACAGCTTCTGTTCATGAGGAAAAAAAGCAAGAGGCCTTGATAAAGACAGGAACTGTTTCACAGAAGATTAGTAAAACCGACAACGACCTAAAAGAACTCGAGAAAGAAAAGCAAGAAGCAACCTTGGAAATTAATGATTTAACCAATAAGATCAAAGATTTAGAACAAGAACTTGTTAGGATCAAGTCACTATTTGATCAAAAAAGAAAAAAACTTGACGATAAACAAAGAGAAATCACTAGTTTACAAGAAGCCAAGAGAAAGTTAGATCAAGAAACAAAATCTGTTGAGCAGAAAGTACAAACTGTCATTTCTGAACATCGAAGTCTTGATAATAAAATTACGGAGAAAGAAGATGAGATTAAGAAAGTCAAAAGTGCAGTAATACAAGCCAAGAAGAATCTTGAACAAGTGAGTTTTGGCATTAAGTCCACAGAGCGGGCGATCGATGATATCAAGAAAGAAATCGAGGAGAAAAAAAGAGATATCTCAAATCTTGAGCGACAGCGCGATGCTATTCGTTAGTTTTTGGACGATACTGTAAAGCTTCTAAAATATGAACGTCTTTTATTTCAGGTTTATTGTCTAAATCGGAGATGGTTTGGGCTAGTTTAATTACTCGATGATAAGCCCGGGCTGATAAATTAAGTTTTTTGGCAGACGTATCAAGAATAACCTTCGCTTCTTTAGATAAATTAATTATAGAATTAATATCTCGGGAGCCCATCTCGCTGTTCGTCCGAATTTTTTTCTTGTGGTTTAAAAAACGGTTGTGTTGGCGCAGCCGGGCATCATGAACTCGCTTTTTTATTTCAGGATTACTTTTGTTTTTAGATGGTGTTTGTCCAGACAGAAATTTATGATCTATTTGTGAAACTTCAACCCACATATCGATTCGGTCCATAATTGGACCAGAAATTTTTCTTTGATATTTTAACAAATCTTGGGCGCGACAAATACAATCTCTAATTTTAGAACCAAAATTTCCACACGGACAAGGGTTCATGGCGGCGATTAAAATAAAGTTGGCAGGAAAGGTGATGGTCCCGCGAGCGCGGGAGACAGAAATCTCGCGATCCTCCAACGGTTGACGCAGTGTTTCTATAACTTTTTTATCAAACTCTGGGAATTCGTCTAAAAATAAAACCCCGCGGTGCGCCAAGGTTACCTCCCCTGGTTTTGGTATCGTGCCACCACCAACCAGCGAAACATATGATGCAGTGTGATGCGGAGATCTAATGGGCGGGCTAATTATCAAATCACCTTTTAGTACACCAGTGACAGAGTGAATGCTGGTTATTTCAATAATTTCATCAAACGATAATTCGGGTAAAATACCAGAAAAAGCTTTGGCTAACATTGTTTTTCCGGTTCCTGGTGGCCCATACATGGCAATGTTGTGACCCCCAGCCGCAGCAATTTCCAACCCTCGTTTGGCGGTTTCTTGTCCAATTATCTCAGAAAAATCAACTTCGAATTTTTCAGAATCTTTAGTTATTGGTGTCGGTGGCTGTTTGACAAGTTTCTTTTTTGTAAAATGACTTTTTTCTTTGAAATCTGAATCACTCGTGTTAGTTTGGTTTTCAAATAAAAAATGATCAATTATTTCTTTGAGATTGTTGACTCCGAATATATCAAGATCAGAAATCAGGGCCGCTTCCCTAGCGTTATCAATTGGTAAAAAAATTTCTCTAAAGCCCTTTCTTTTGGCTTCGGCTACGGCTGGTAACACGCCGGAAATTTTTCGCAGTTGTCCATCAAGAGATAATTCACCCAAAAATATTTTCTTATCTGATTCAAAGAAGACCTCTTCAATGGCTTGTAGATAGGCCATGGCCATTGCTAAATCAAAAACTGGACCCTCTTTTTTAAAGTCCGCCGGAGCCAGTGAAATAACCACTTTGTGATTTGATTGTTTTGGAGATTTGTAACCAGAGTTTTTAATGGCCGATGAAATTCGATCTTTAGCTTCTTCAACTGATTTATCACCCAACCCAACGACCGCAAAAGCATTAAGACCCTTTGAAATGTCCACCTCAACATCAATTATTTTCGCACCCAAAACACCCGGTTGCGCACTAAAGGTTTTCGCAAACGACATATTAAATTATTAGAAATTCAAAATTATTTAGCGTGAGAAACGCAGGTTGTTGCAGCAGGATTTGCCATTAGTCTTTCGTTTGGAATCTCAGCGGAACAAACAGAGCATTTACCATATGTTCCTTCCTTTATTTTTTCCAGGGCTAAATTAACTGCTTTTAATTGAGCTTCAAGCTTTTCTACTACCCCTGAATTCTCTTCAAATTCTTCAATTTCATCCGCCACCATGTTTTCATCCGCCGCATCTGTTTCAAGGTCGGTTACCGTTGCTTCCCATTCACCTGGTATACCAGGTTTTTCTCGTCCAACGGTTTTAAGTTCACCTAATAGTTTCAATTTTTCTGCCTCCAATTTATTTTTAAATTCGTTTGTGTTTTTCATAATTTAATAATAGCATAAAATCAATGGTATTGGGCAAGTGTGGATAATTTCACTTTATCTTTTAAGCCCTTTTTCTCGATTTATTCTAGTTAATATTTCCTTAAATCCCATTTCATTGGCGGTAATTATTATGTACTCCTTCCCAACTATCCCATAGATAAAGAATATTTTACCGTCATTGTCTTTAAGCACCCGAACATCTTGATTACCCACAACGTCGTCTTGGAATCTAATAAGACCAAGTGTTGCTGTGGTGGTAGCCACTCCTCTGTTTTGATTTTGATTTAATCTAAAGAGCTGACCAAAATCGCTCTCTAATATCTTTTCCCACTCTAACATTCCTGCATAAGCCACTTCATAATTTGTTGTCCGAAGAATGACAAAGGGAATATTTTGTGCAAAAGAGAAGGTACCAATCATAAAATTTTGATCAAGATTCCTTGATAATTGATCGGGAATGTTTGATTCGAGCAGACTTAAAAAGTTTGAAGTCTTAATTACAGATTTTGTAGTGCTGGTTCCGGTTGTTAAATAGATTGAATAGATATTTCCAAGTGGAATATTTGTATCATTAATCTGGCTTGCCAAAGCACTAACCTGCCTATCTTTGGCGGCGCGATCTATATTAAATTCATTTCTGTATTCAACAGTAAAAAATGGTTTTGGTATTGCAATGGTGCTGACCGATTGGGTTTTTGCTGGTATTTTTTTGTAATAGCTATAGCCAAAATATCCCATCGCTCCTACTGCTATTATTACAACCAAAGTAATTAATATGGGAATAATCTTACTTCCTTCGGCAGATTTAGTTTCTATTGATTCTGGACCACGCATCTTCTGTCTCATTCGATCATTTTCAGCAATGGCAATGTTGACTGACGACAAGTGATTCGCCTGAATCGCCTCCTGAATATCATCCTTATAGGTTCTGATAGCAATTTTGCCTGGGCTTGGTGGTGTGATTTTGACTGGATTAATTGGCGGCTGATTCGGGGTGTATTCTTGATTGGTAAGCGCATTGTAAACCCCCGTTTTATTTTCGGTTTCTTCTTGTGGTTTACTTAAAACACCATTATTACCCTTAAATATTGGGTCAATATCTACTTTTAATTTATCTTCTGGAGGCATCTTACCTCCTATTATACCAAATTTTTCTATTTTCCCAATTTATTTTTAATAAAATCTGGGTTGGCGGCTTTGATTGAAAGACTAATTCTCTCTCTTTCATCTACACCCTTCACAACAACAGGCACTTTATCCCCAACTTTCAAAACAGTATTAATATTTTCAATTCGGAAGCTGGCGATTTCTGAAATGTGGACTAATCCTTCCGCATTACCATTAGCAATACTTACAAAGGCACCAAAATCGGCTAATTTAACGACGGTTCCTTCGTATTTCTCCCCAGCTTTATATTCATGAGTCATTGCTTCAATAATATCGCGAGCTTTTTCAGCTGAGCCATCTTTACCGGTACAATAAACGGTTCCATCATCTTCGATATCAATGTCGGCACCAGTTTTTTCTTTAATTTCTTTAATGGTTTTTCCACCCGAACCAATCACCAAACCGATTTGATCCTGTTTAATTTTCAAAACCACAATTTTTGGGGCATTTGGAGAAATATCTTTTCTTGGTTCGGCAATTTCTTTTTGAATAACATCCAAGATTTTGTATCGCGCGTCTTTAGCTTTTTGGAAAGCTTCGGCCAAAGCTGGAATTGGCACACCAGAAACTTTCACATCCATTTGAATGGCAGTTACACCATTTCTGGTTCCAGCCACTTTGAAATCCATGTCACCGTAATGATCTTCCGGTCCTTGAATATCAGTTAGAACTTTGTAATTACCCTTATCGTCCATCATTAAACCAGAAGCAATACCGGCCACTGGCGCTTTGATTGGCACACCACCATCCATCAGGGCAATAGTTGAAGCACAAACAGAACCCATTGAAGTTGAACCGTTAGAAGCCATCGCTTCAGACACCAAACGAATTGTGTATGGGAATTGTTCAGTTTTTGGAATCATTGGTTCCAAAGCTTTTTCGGCCAAGGCACCATGACCAATCATTCGGCGATTTGTTCCGCCCATTCGGCCAGTTTCACCGGTTGAATATGGAGGGAAATTATAATGGTGCATAAATCTTTTAGCGATACCAGACTCTTCCATACCATCAATTAGTTGAGCATCACTTGGACTACCAAGCGTTAGGGCTGAGAAAATATGAGTTCCACCGCGATAGAAGATACCAGAACCGTGAAGAACTGATGAGATGCCACCGGCTTGTGCAAACAATGGTCTGATTTCGTCGATTCCCCGTCCGTCAGCTCGCTTGTTTTTGGTTAAAGCTTGCTCGTGAATCAAGGCATCAACTTTTTCTTCAAATAAAGTTTCAAAAAAGTTTTCATTAACTTCTGGTAATTTTTCTTTAGCGACTTTGTGCCAAATATCATTTATTTCGCCAATTTTTGAACCGCCAGGAATACCGCTCATCACATAACTTTCAAGTTTCGGCTCAATTTCGGACGCAAACAAAGCCTTCACTTCTTCTGGCATAACAGGAGCCGGTATGTTTATTTTTGCTACACCAATTTCGGCGATAACTTTTTTCTGCCAAGCGTTAAGTTTTTCAATTTCTTCTGACGCTTTTTTAAGGGCCTCAACGATAACTGGCTCCTGGGCTTCATCACCACCAAGTTCAATCATATTGATATTGCCATCTTTACCACAGGCCACTAAATCAAGCTCATAGTTTTCGTTTTCTCGTTCAATATAAGTTGGATTCAATTCAAAACCATCAGTTTTGTGTTTGTTGATTCGAACCGCGGAAACTGGGCCATGGAATGGGATTTTTGAAACACCTAAAGCCAAAGACGCCGCTACAACCGCCAACACGTCGGGGTCATCCTGATCAATTGAAAGAATGGTAATCACCACTTGAATATCGTGTCTGATCCATTGATCAAAAAGTGGTCGAATGGTTCTGTCTACAATTCGGCCAGACAAAATTGCTTCATCTGATGGTTTACCCTCTCGTTTCATAAAACGGCTACCCAAGATTTGGCCTGAAGCGTAAAATTTTT
>CAZLLX010000029.1:0-5666 GCA_964560805.1 uncultured Candidatus Saccharibacteria bacterium
CAAATCAAACAACTGATGGAAAAGATGGTGAAGAATTTGATTTTTATATTGAAGTAGAATTGGTGGCGGATGCGGGTTTGATCGGTCTGCCAAATGCTGGTAAATCCAGTTTGATTAATGAATTAACTAATGCTAAATCAAAAGTGGGAGCGTATCAGTTCACTACACTTGAACCGGCTTTGGGGGATATGTATGGTTTTATTTTGGCTGATATTCCAGGGTTGATTGAAGGGGCAAGTGAGGGTAAAGGTTTGGGTCATAAATTCTTGCGCCATATTCGCCGAACAAAAGTTTTGCTTCATTGTATTTCACTTGAAAGCGATGATGTGGTTCGGGATTATAAAACGATTCGTGCTGAACTTGAGGCTTATAGTAAAGAATTGGCGGAAAAAGAAGAGATTGTGATTTTAACTAAAACTGATTCGATTGATGCCAAAACTTTGGAAGCCACCAAGAAAAAAATTGCTAAGTTGAATCCAAATATTTTAACTGTTTCGATTTTGGATGATGCGGCGGTTAAAAATTTGAAAGATAGTCTGATTAAGATTTTACGCTCTAAGGAATAATCCTTTATTTTAATTTTCTTTGTGCTAATATTCTAAAATATGAGTGATACTAAATACAAAGCAACAATCGGTTTAGAAATTCACGCGGAAATGAAAACCGCGTCAAAGATGTTTTGTGGCTGTAAAAATGAAACTGGTTTGCATGCTTATGCCGGTGAAGAAAAGCCAAATGTGAATGTGTGTCCAGTTTGTATGGGTCATCCTGGTACCTTGCCAGTTTTGAATCGCCAGGCGATTAAGAATGTTCTAAAAATGGGTGTGGCGCTTGGTTCAAACTTGGCGGATTTTACGGAATGGGATCGAAAAAATTATTTTTATCCAGATATTCCAAAAGGTTATCAGATCAGTCAGTACAAATATCCTTTGGTTAGCGGTGGTAAATTAAATGGTATTAATATTATGCGAATTCATTTGGAAGAAGACACTGCCAAGTCTTATCATGATCGTGGTGATTTTTCTTTGGTAGATTTTAACCGCGCTGGTGTACCTCTTATGGAATTGGTAACCGAGCCAGAATTACATACCGGTAAAGACACCGCGGATTTTGCTCGTGAATTGCAATTGCTTTTGCAATACCTTGGGGTGGGTGATGCGAATATGGAAAAAGGTGAGATGCGAATTGAAGCTAATATTTCCGTTAGCGATACCGATAAATTTGGTACCAAATGCGAGGTGAAAAATTTGAACTCTTTCAAATCGGTTGAAAAAGCGGTGAATTATGAAATTGAAAGGCAGATTGATATTTTGGAGAGTGGTGAAAAGGTGGTGCAAGAAACTCGTGGTTGGGATGAAGATAAGCAAGTAACTTTTTCACAAAGAATCAAAGAAGATTCACACGATTATCGTTATTTCCCAGATCCTGATTTACCAAAAATGAAGATTTCAGAAATTCCTGAATTTGCTTTGGCTAATTTAAAAAAAGAATTACCAGAATTACCTTGGGAAAAAAGAACAAGATATGAAAAAGATTATGGTATCAAGCCAGTTGATGTAGAGATTTTTGTTCGACCGGGAATAATCAGTTCTTTGTTCGAATTAGTGTGTGCTGATTTTGGTGGTGATAAAAACTTAATAAAATTAGCATCTAACTATATAATTTCTGATTTACTTGGACTAATTAATAATTCTAAAGAAGGTTTAATCGGATTAATTACAGACAAAAATTTTGCTGAACTAATTAAAATGGTGGCCAGTGGAAAAATTTCTTCACGCGGCGCCAAGGATTTGCTAAAAATCTTATTTGAACAAGGTGGAAGCCCAGCTGAAATTGCTGAAACACAAGGTTTGTTACAAAAAAGCGACGAAGGTGAACTAATTAAAATCGCGGAAAAAATTATTGCTGATAATGCTAAAACTGTGGCGGATTACAAGGCTGGTAAGGAAGCGGCGCTGATGGCGCTTGTCGGTCAGGGTATGAAAGCTACCAAAGGTTCGGCTAATCCTCAGGTGTTGAAGGAAATCTTTTTGAAGTTACTTGTAAAGTAGGTTATAATTATATCAAACAAGAAAGTAATTATTAATTTTTTCGGTCCTCGGGTATTTTGTTCTGAAAAACATTCAAATTTTTACGGTCTGGTTTTACCTTCAAGATATTTAAATTCTGATTTAAATACTTAATAGACTAAAATACCCGAAGACCTAAAAATTTGAATAGTTTTGAAGGAACAAAACCAGACACTCAAAAATTAATAATTACTTTCTCTCACAAACCAATGAAACCAGTAAAAAAAACTCTAGGAACAATTCACATCGGAGCTGATCATGCTGGTTTTTACTTGAAAGAAGCTTTGGTTGAATACTTGAAAAAACTTGGTTATGAAGTGATTGATCACGGTGCTCATCGTTTTGAAAAGTTTGATGACTTTCCAGATTTTGTGATTCCAGTCGCTAAAGCGGTTTATGAAAATCCTACTTCGGTTAAGGGAATTATTATCGGTGGTTCTGGCCAAGGCGAGGCGATGGCGGCCAATCAATTTCCCAATGTGCGATCAGCGGTGTTTTACGGTAATAAAATTTTTCAAGGTAAGAGCGTAGTAAAATATACCCGCGAACACAATGATTCAAATGTGCTATCTTTGGGCGCGCGATTTATTACAACGGCCGAAGCCAAAGAGGCCGTGAAAGTTTGGTTAAACACTTCCTTTTCTGGCGAATATAAGTATATTAGAAGAATAAAGAAGATTGAAAAGATCTTGCGTGAAATAAGATTAAAAGACCATTTTTAGTATTTTATAATAATTTAAATGATTGAAGTAACCCCCGCCATTTTAGAGCCAGACTTAGAAAGTGTCAGAGATAAACTGGCCAGAGTTAATGGTATTTCACCAACTGTTCAGCTTGATGTTTGCGACGGAAAATTTGTGGTTTCTAAAACTTGGCCTTATGTGCGCGGCGGGATGGAAGAATTTGCCAGAATTACCTCCGAGGATGATGGTTTGCCTTTTTGGGATTCAATTGATTACGAAGTGGATTTGATGGTGCGTCACCCAGAGGAAGTGGTGAATGATTGGATTAAGGCCGGAGCCAAAGCAGTAGTGTTGCACCTTGAAACAACACCCGATGTTTTAGATTTAATCGAAAGTTTGCGCGCGGAATATGGCACAGCCAAGGACGAAGCCTTTGGTTTGCAAATTGGTTTATCAATCAACGTTGATACACCAAACGAAGATATGTATGAAGTTTTAGATATGGTGGATGAAGATGGGGATTCGATTGTGGACTATGTTCAGTTTATGGGCATCGCCCAAGTTGGTTTTCAGGGCCAGGAATTAGACGAACGAGTTTTTGAAAAAATAAGTGATTTGCGAAATTTGTATCCTAATTTACCAATCAGTGTAGATGGGGGAGTTAATTTTGATAACGCCGCTGATTTGATTAGTGCTGGTGCTACTCGTCTTGTCTCTGGTTCAGCTATTTTTGAAAGTGATGACGTTGTTGAGGCGATTGATCATCTAAAGACCGCGGGGGAATAATAAAAAATATGAAAACACTCAAAGAATACATTTTAGACGCTGAGAAAAAAGGAATTGCGATTGGGCATTTCAATATTTCAAATATAGAAGGTTTGAAAGCAATTTTTCAAGCAGCCAAAAATTTGGATGTGCCAGTAATCATTGGTACCGCTGAAGGCGAACGCAATTTTATTGGTACCAAACAGGTGGTAGCTTTGGTAAAAAGCTTGCGCGAAGAATATAATTATCCGATCTTTTTAAATGCTGATCACACATATTCTTTTGATAAAGTAAAAGAAGCGGTTGATGCCGGTTATGATGCTGTGATCTTTGATGCCACTGGTTTATCTTTTGAAGAAAATATTAAAATTACCAAACAGTGTGTGGATTATGCCAAAAGTGTTAATCCAAATATTATTGTCGAAGCTGAGCTTGGTTTTATTGGTAAAAGTTCACAAGTACTGGAAGGAATTCCTGAAGGTGTAAAAATCACTGAAGAATTTCTAACTAAACCCGAAGAAGCAAAAAAATTTGTCGAAGAAACTGGTGTCGATATGCTTGCACCAGCGGTGGGAAACATTCACGGTATGCTTAAGGGCGGTAAAGATCCTGCTTTGAATATTGCGCGAATTGCGGAAATTAAAAAAGCGGTTGGTATTCCAATGGTTTTGCACGGTGCTTCTGGAAACTCGCCCGAAGATATTAAGGCGGCGATTAAAGCTGGAATGACCGTAGTGCACATTAATACCGAATTACGAGTAGCTTATCGCAAAGCTTTGGTGAAGTCCTTGCAAGAGAATCCAGACGAGGTCGCGCCCTATAAATACCTAAAAGATCCAATTAAAGCAATGTCGGAAGTGGTGGAGGCTAAAATTAAACTCTTTAGTAATCTTTAAAATATAATCCGATTCGGGTATTGCATTTTTATCAATTTTCTGTATAATTCCATACTATGTTTAAATTAAAGGTAGAAAAGCGCGATTTGAAGGAAAAACTAGCTGAAATGCGAAAAGCTGGTTATATGCCTGCGGTCTTTTATGGTCCAAAGGAAGCTTCAACTCCTATTAAATTATTGGTCGCTGATTTTAAAAAAGCTCTTAAAACTGCTGGTGAATCAACCATTGTTTCGCTCGAGGGTGGTGTTTCTGATGTAGATGTTTTGATTCATGATTTTGATTTGGATCCCGTAACCGATGTGCCAATTCATGTTGATTTTTATGCGATTGAAAAAGGTAAGAAATTGGTGGTGGATGTGCCAATCGAATTTATTGGTGTCGCTCCAGCTGTTAAAGATTTAGGTGCTGTTTTGGTGAAGGTTATGCATGAAGTTAAAATTGAAGCTTTACCAAAAGATTTGCCACACAATTTGCAAATCGATCTTGCTGGCCTAACTACTTTTGATAGTGTTTTAACCGTTAAAGATATCAAGCTTCCATTGGGTGTTGAACTAAAAGATAAACCAGAAGAAGTGGTGGCTTCAGTTTACGAACCAAAAGAAGAAGTGGTTGAAACTGGTCCGGCCGATCTGTCAGCAATTGAAGTTGAAAAGAAAGGTAAAGAGGCTAAGGAGGGTGCTGAGGGTGAAGTTGCTCCTGCTGAAGCAAAAGCCGAAGCGAAGAAATAATTTATATGTTAAAATAACACTGAGGGAAACCTCAGTGTTATTTTTTTATGTTTAGGAAAACCAAATTTTTACTGTTATTGGTGATATTAATCACAGGGTTTAGTTTGTTTAATTTAGGTACTTCGGCCCAGGAATTATCTGGGGCTGAACGGGCTAAATTACAGGCTGAATATGATCAATTGCAAAAAGAAATAGCGGAGTGGCAAAAAGTACTTGATGAAACTCGGACCAAGAAAAACACTATTCAAGGTGATGTGACTTTGCTTAATGCCCAAATCGAACAAGCAACCAGAGAAATTAAACAACGTAATGTAAAAATTACCACATTAAACGATGATATTAAGAAGAAAACCGCGGTAATTGGTTCGCTTGAGAAGAGAATTAATAATGACAAGGTATTGTTAGCGAATTTGATAAAAAAGAAAGACCAAAACGAGGTTTTGCCAATATATTATTTATTATTGTCGGCTGAAGACTTGTCTGGAATGATTTCAAGTGTTGATAATGTGGCAACTATTAATCAGG
>CAZLLX010000030.1:0-5665 GCA_964560805.1 uncultured Candidatus Saccharibacteria bacterium
AATCGGTGAGTGGGCTTGGGGCCATCACCACACCGGCGGCGTGCACCGAGATGTGTCGCGCACAGCCTTCAATCTTTTTCGCCATATCAATAATGATTTTTACATCCTCTTCTTTTTCATACATTTCGCGCAGTTCGGCGGTTTCTTTTAGGGCGCGATCAATAGTCATGGGAAAACCTTGTGCGCCCATTGGAATTAATTTAGAAATTCGATCACCCAAAGAATAAGGATAACCCATGGCGCGGGCCACATCTTTAACTGAACCGCGTGCCATCATGGTACCGAATGTACCGATCTGCGCCACTTTATCAGCGCCGTATTTTGATTTGGCATAAGCAATCACTTCATCTCGGCGATCGTCGGCATAGTCCATATCGATATCGGGGGCAGAAGGACGTTCAGGATTCAAGAAACGTTCAAAGGGTAATTTATAGGCAATCGGATCCACATTGGTAATTTTGGTTAAATAGGTGGTTAGTGATCCCGCCACCGATCCTCGAATGTTTGTCAAAATTTTATGTTCATGCGCATAGCGTAATAAATCGGCCACCACCAGAAAGTATGGTGCATAACCTTTATCGTGAATCACTTTTAATTCGTATTCCAAGCGATCAATATATTCTTTGCTTTGGACTAAACCACGTTTTTCAAAACCTAAATAAGCGATTCGTTTTAATTCATCATCAGGATTCAAACCGCTTTCCACTTTAAAATCAGGGAACACCCAGGTTCCAAGTTTTAATTCCAAATTACATTGATCAGCAATTTTTAAAGTGTTAGCTAAAGCTTCTGGTGTTTCTTTAAAAAGTTCTTCGGCTTTTTCGGAACTGATAAAAGAAAAATCTTCTTCATTGCTGTCTGAATTACGATCAGATAAATCACCACTGCTGTTAACAAGGAGTAGGGTGTCGCGCGCTTTTTTATCTTCTTGATGTAAATAGTAAACATCATGCGCGGCCACAAGTGGTGTATCGGTTTCTTTGGCTAAAGAAATGATTTTTCGCATCAAAGCTTCATGTCCCTCAATTTCTGGATGATGAGTTAGTTCCAAATAAAAATTTTCTGCACCATAAACTTGTTTATACCAAGCCACTAATTTTTTGGCTTCATCCACATCACTCATTTTTAAGGCCTGGCTGATAGCCCCAGAAAAAGATGGTGAAATACAAATCAAGCCATCCTTATAAGTTTCAATCAATTCTTTGTCGATTCGGGGTTTGTAATAAAAACCTTCCAGGTTTGCCAAGGTAACCAGTTTTACTAAATTGCGATAACCTTCTAGATTTTTTACCAAAAGGATTAAACGACTTCGTCGATTATCAACTCCACCTTGTTTATCTTTTCTGGTGCGCGCCGCCACATACATATCGGCGCCGATGATCGGTTTGATTTCATTTTTTAAACAAGACTTGTAAAATTCGATCGCTCCGTAAAGATTTGCATTGTCAGTCAAAGCCAAAGCTTTCATTTCATATTTTTTGGCTTCCTTAATTAGGTCGTCAATTTTAGGTAGGGCATTAAGCAGGGAATAATGCGAGTGCGTATGGAGGTGTATAAACTTGGCGGGCATAAAGGCATTATATTAGATTGTAGCGATTTTATCCACAATTGTGGTTGTTGTGTGATAAGATATAAAATACCTCAATGACCCAAAAGGAAGCATTAGACATTTTAAAACTCGGACATAATGTTTTTTTGACTGGCCCGGCTGGTAGTGGAAAAACTCATCTTTTAAATAGCTATATTAAATTTCTAAAAGATAATCATGTATCAGTTGGCATTACCGCAAGTACTGGAATTGCCGCTACTCATATGGGTGGCACCACCATTCATTCTTGGACGGGAATCGGAATCAAAGATTCATTAAACAAAATTGATATTGAAGAATTAAAAACACGAAAATATTTGCGTGATCGTTTTGTAAATACTCAGGTACTAATTATTGACGAAGTTTCCATGCTCCATCATTTTCGCTTGGATTTGGTGGATGAAGTTTGTCGGCACATGAAAGACATTGATTTGCCGTTTGGAGGAATGCAGGTAATTTTGTGTGGTGATTTTTTTCAGTTGCCACCGATTGCCAGATTAGGTGAACCCAAAGCCCAATTTGCTTATGAATCAAACATTTGGAGGGAAGCTAAATTTAAAATTTGTTATTTAGAAGAACAGCATCGTCAAACTGATTCGGATTTCTTGAAAGTTTTAAATGAAATTCGAAAAAATAATTTGTCCGAAAATAGTTTAAAGAATTTAAAATCACGTTATGGTCAGGAAGTATCTGATCCAACTCGTTTACACACGCATAATATTGATGTGGATGAAATTAATGAAAGAGAATTACAAAAATTAGTTGGTCAGGGCCGAGAATACCAAATGAGCAGTAAGGGTCAAAGACCACTTATTGAGTCTTTGAAAAAAAGTTGTTTAGCCCCCGAAGTTTTGAAATTGAAAGTTGGTGCCAAGGTAATGTTTGTTAAAAATAATTTTGATGAAGGATATGTGAATGGAACCTTGGGCAAGGTGGCTGGTTTTGATCCTGAAGGTCCGATTGTTACTTTGCTTTCTGGAAAAAATATTTATGTGAAACCGGTGAATTGGTCTATTGATGAAGACGGCAAAGTGAAAGCCACTATTACTCAGTATCCGTTGCGTTTGGCTTGGGCGATTACAGTTCACAAAAGCCAGGGTATGAGCTTGGACGCGGTTGAAGTTGATCTATCTAAGTCATTTGAAAAAGGTATGGGTTATGTAGCTCTATCACGTGTTCGTTCATTATCAGGTTTAAAATTACTTGGTTTAAATGAGAACGCCGTTCAGGTACGGGATGAAGTTTTAGTTTTCGATGAAGAATTAAAGAAAACCTCAAACAAACATTTGGCTGAATTATTATCATTAAGCGACAAAGAGAAAAAAGAAAAACAGTCGGCTTTTTTGCGCCAGATTGCACCAGCGGTTGACAGTTCAGGAAAAGTTAAAAAACAAAAAATAAATACGGTTGAAGAAACCCGAAAAATGTTTGAGGCGGGAATGAGTTTAAATGAAATTGCTAATTTGCGAAGCTTAAAGGTTGAAACAGCTTTAACTCATTTAGAAGAAATTTTAGAAAAAGATCGGGATTTAGACATTCGACAATTAGAAAACGAATTGTCAGCTTCAAAATTCAAAAAAATCTATCGAGCGTTTAATGATATTTATGGTGATAATCGCGAACTCTTGCTTGGGCCAGTGATGAAGCTATTAGAAGAACAGGGTGGCGGTTTTTCTTTTCCTGAATTAAGGATTGTTCGGCTATTTTTGAAAAAGAAAGGAATGTAGTATTATTAGGTGATGGTTTTGTCTAGGCTATCACAACTCTATCAAAGATTTGAAAAATACATTTCAGTAGTTGGTCTGATCTACGGTTTTATTTTTACCTCTTTAACCTTAACCAGAATTGATGCCTTTTGGGAAAATTTTTGGATTGTCTTGCATTTGATAATTGCCGTTTCTGGAATAATTGCTCTAACTTTCTTAGAGAAAAGAAAAAGCCTAAAAAGTGAAAATACCTCCGAAGCAAAGAATCAAAATGTTTCACTGCACTTTTATTTAATTTTAATTGTTCAGTTTGCCTTCGGTGGTTTATTTTCTACTTTCTTTGTTTTTTATTTGCGCAGTTCATCATTCTATGAAAGTTGGTTATTTATTTTAATTTTACTCGTGCTCTTGGTCGGTAATGAAATTTGGAAAAAATATTATACTCGTTTAGTCTTTCAGATCACGATTTTATTTGTAGCGCTTTATTTATTTTTAATTTTTCTTTTGCCGACTTTAGCTCATCGCCTCGGCTCTGATTTATTTGTAACCGCTGGTATTTTGGCCTTGGTTTTATCGGCCGGCTTTTTGTCATTACTTCGAAGAATCTCACCTGGTATTTTTAAAACTGATCATAACCTGGTAGCCGTTTCAATTACAGGGATATTTATAATTATGAATGTCCTTTATTTTACTGGGGTGTTGCCACCGATTCCGTTATCAATCAAAGATTCCGGTGTGTATCATAAAGTAGAAAAAACAGCAGACGGTAATTATAAAGTTTTGGCCGAAGAGCCCCGCTGGCAAGATTATTTTACTCGTTACCCAGTTTTTAATCGTCAAACCGGTGAATCGGTTTATGTTTTTAGTGCTGTCTTTTCGCCAGTTGATTTTTCAACCAAAGTAGTTCATCAGTGGCAATATTACGATGAAGAAAAACAGCAGTGGGTTGATTCCAGCCGAATCGTGGTACCAATAATTGGTGGCCGTGAAGATGGTTTTAGAATTTATTCAGTCAAGCCAGCCGTGCCAAATGGCCTGTGGCGTGTTAAGGTGTTAACCGAGCGCAATCAAGCAATCGGTTATGTTACTTTTGAAGTTAAGAATACCAAAGAACCAGTGAGTCTGATTGAACTTAAAAAATAGTAATGAAAAAGATCAGACAAAACTTGCAATCAAGTGAAAAACTCCATCATGCTTATGGTTTTTTTGGTGAACGTGAGCAAATTTTAAATGAAATTATCGATTTTCTAGAACAAGATTTAAATTTTAAAACTAAAGGCAATGCTGATTTTTGGCACGGGGAGTTTAATGTTTTGAAAATTGATGATAGTCGGGCTATTTCCTTGAACCATTTGAAAAAACCAGTAAATGGTCAGGGCAAATTTTTTGTTATAAGCACAAATTTTATCACTCGCGATGCTCAGAATTCATTATTAAAAATGTTTGAAGAACCTCAAGCTGAAACCGTTTTCTTCTTAGTTGCACCAGAAACAATTGATTTGTTGCCAACCTTGAAATCAAGACTGATCACTTATTATCCAGACGCGGTAAAAGCTGAGGACAATCAAGCTGTTACTTTTTTGAAAGGAAATTTAGGTAAAAGATTAAAAATTACCGCTGATTTATTAAAAGAATTAAAAGACGAAAAAATTACTAAATCGGAAATTATTGATTTTCTTAAAAAAATAGAAAAAGAATTGAAAGATAAGAAAAATCTGTTGGGTATTGAAGATTTAGAAAAAGCGATTAGTTATTCAAACGATGAATCACCATCAATGAAGGTGATTTTAGAACATTTGGCGGTCACCTTATAATTTGTTATAATACATTAATATGCAATACGATTTCACAAAATTAAAGAATAAGATAAAAGAGACAGAGGATTGGTTAAAAAAGGAATACACTAGTATCCGAACTGGTATGGCTTCACCACAATTGCTGGATACAGTTATGGTGGAAAGTTATGGTCAGAAAATGCCAATGATTCAAGTCGGTTCAGTAACTATCGCTGATGCCCGATCACTTTTGGTTACCCCTTGGGATGCCTCACAGGTAAAGGCCGTTGAAAAAGCGATCACCACGGCTGATTTGGGCGTATCACTAAAAACTGATGAAAAAAGTGTTAGAGTCTTTTTCCCAGAATTAACCAGCGAACGTCGCGAAGTGTTAACTAAATTAGCTAAAGAAAAACTAGAACAATCTAAAATCACTATTCGAAATGTTCGCGAAGAAACCGTAAAAGATATCGATGCCAAAGAAAAACTTGGTGGTATGAGCGAAGATGAAAAATTCAGATTCAAGGCGGAAGTGCAAAAAATGATTGACGCTGGCAACAAATCACTTGAAGAAATTTTCGCGAAAAAGCAAAAGG
>CAZLLX010000031.1:0-5544 GCA_964560805.1 uncultured Candidatus Saccharibacteria bacterium
TTTTATGATCTATCTTTCAATTGTTATGCTGGGTTTGATAGTTTTGTATTTTGGGTATGCTTGGTTATTACCAAAACTGGGTTTTAATCAAAGTCAGCTGCCAGGATTTAAATCAGCATCGTCCATAATAATTTTTGCGATTTTTAGTGCAATTATTTTTTATTTGTCTTTTGTAATACCAAATCCAATAGTTGCTAACCGTTTGTTACATTCAATTGGTGGTGGATTTGCTGGGATATTAGTTTGTTTTCTTTCAGTAAAAGATTATGGTTTACAGATGAACCGATTACAGTTTTTTATTTTAAGCGCCTTGACTATAACAGCCCTTGGAGTAGGGAATGAAATTTTTGAATGTATTTTACAAAATTACTTAGGCTATATTTCAGCCGAAACAATTAATGATACCTGGCTTGATTTAATTAGTAATACAGGTGGTATCATTTTGGCTTTAGCAATATTCACACCTTTTATTGGAAAGAAAAAATAAAAGTGTGATATAATAAATGTATATGAAAAATGATTTAAAAACCTCTTTTATTCGCTCTGCTCAATTTATTCTTGGGCTATCTTTAATTATTAGTGCGGTAATATTTTCAGCGTCATTTTATTCATCACGTAGTTCAAACGATGTGATTTCAGTTACTGGTTCGGCCTCAAAAGAAGTAGTGGCTGACAACGCTAAATTTGTTGGTAATTTTTCACGAGTAGTTAAATTAAGTAATTTGAAGGCTGGTTATGCTCAAATGACGACTGATCTTAAATTGGTCAAAGATTTTCTTGCTTCACAGGGCATCCTTGATGGTGACGTGACCATCTCTACAGTTTCAATGGAGCAAAATTGGGATTATGATCGAAATGTTCAAACCGAAAAGGAATTTACTTTAAGACAAACAATTGAAGTTGTCTCAAATGATACAGCAAAAATTACAACTTTGGCCCAGAATATTAATGGTCTAATTAATAAAGGAGTAATTTTTGCCGTTTATCCGGTTGAATACTATTATAAAAATTTGCCAGAACTTCGAGTTTCACTTTTGTCTGATGCGGTTCGTGATGCTCAAAATCGTGCCGAACAAATTGTTTCAAGAACTGGTAAAAAAGTTGGCGCCCTAACTTCAGCTTCAAGTGGTGTGGTTCAAGTTTTACCTTCAAATTCTTTAGAGATTTCTGATTATGGTTCTTATGATACTTCAAAAATAAATAAGACGGTCATGGTTACAGTAAAGGCAAGCTTTAAGATTAGATAGTTTTATCTATTGATTTAATTAATACAGAGGTGTAGTCTTATTAATGGATATGAGACACCACTAATTCTGGTGGTGTGGTAAGGAGTATGGTGATGTACATCAATATCAATGAAGAACTTGCGGTGAATCTCAGGCGGTTGTGTCTCCATGTTACACCACAAGAACTTGTGAAGTTCGAGGAAGGACTCCATCATCCGGGGCCGATCGAGTTAATAGACTACTCGGCCATTTCGGAGGAAGATCGGCGTTTGTGGTTGGTGATTCATCAGCTTGAGGAATACATCGAAGGGTGTCCTCCGGCTCAGGGTGAAGACGATGATACCAATACAAGAAAAATAGCGAGAGCAAGAGAAATTTTAGAAATTGCCAAAGGGGTATTTCTGTTTCGGGCTCTCGAACAGCTACCCCTGATTGCAGCCGAAAATCCTGCCAGTATCGATGTTCGTGCCGGCTGGCGACTTGTCTATCGAAGGACTCCGCCGAAGGAAGCTTTTCCTATCGACACACCCGTGATGAAGTAGACGCCGATAACACTGAGGCTCAAGATTGTTGAATAAGCGCGCCGCAATACCAAGGGCGCGCTTTATACTTCTTAAATATTACTTATCCTGTCTTAATGGAGCGTTTTTGATGATATTGATAACTTCATCAAGCGAATCAGTAATTTTATACAACTGTATATCGGCAGGATCAATTGTGTGTTCATCGTTTAACAACTCTTCTTTAATTGTTAGCATTAGAGGATTCCAGAATTCTGATCCAATCAATACAACCGGCACTTTTGGAATTTTTCTGGTTTGCATCAAAGTAAGGATTTCAAATAATTCATCCATTGTGCCAAAACCACCAGGGAAGTAAATATAGGTTTCAGCTGAATAAAACAATAATGTTTTTCGGCTAAAGAAATATTCAAAATCTACTGATTCAGTTAAATATGGATTTAAGGCTTGTTCGTTTGGTAATTTTATACCAAAACCAATTGATTTTCCGCCAGCTTCAAATGTTCCTTTATTAGCGGCTTCCATAATACCAGGACCACCACCAGTAACTACGGCATAATCAAGTTCCTTGGCAATTCTTTTACCAAGTTCGCGAGCCATTTCATAATATTGTGTACCCGGTTTTAATCTGGCAGAACCCAAAATACTGACTGACTTTGGATATTTTAAAATTAAATTATATCCCTGGTTAAATTCACTGTTAGCGATACTAAGATTCCTTTTAATAATAGCTGGTAATTCTTTTAAATGTGGATTACCACCTTTCTTTTTTGTAAGTCCATTAAAAATATTTTTGAAAATCATACAGTGGATTATATCATAAAATAATGTAATATTAGCAATATGTCGCTTGATTTTAAGATTATTAAAAAGCTTGATAGACGATTAGGGCGGGCTGGTGTGTTGAAAACCCCACACGGAGAAATACAAACTCCGGCTTTTGTGGTGGTGGGAACAAAAGCAACGGTTAAATCTTTGAATCCTGATCAGGTGAAAGAAGCCGGATCACAAGTGGTACTTGCTAATACTTATCATTTATATTTGCAACCAGGTGATGAGGTGGTAAAGAAGCTTGGAGGTTTAGGTAAAATGATGAATTGGAGCGGCCCAACCATGACAGATTCTGGTGGTTTTCAGGTTTTTTCTTTGGGTGCCGCTTACAAAAAGGGGATTTCAAAAATTACTCAGATTACCGATCCGTCTTTAATGATCCCTGAAAGATTTGATGATAGTGATGCGCCGCGTTTAGCTAAAATCGGGCAAGACGGTGTTTCTTTTACTTCACATTTGGATGGTTCGGTTCATTATATTACGCCAGAAAAATCAATTCAGATTCAACATAATCTGGGTGCCGATATTATTTTTGCTTTTGATGAGTGTACTTCACCAGCCGAAGATTTGAAATATCAAACTGAAGCACTTGAAAGAACACATGCTTGGGCAAAGAGATCACTAGCTGAACACATTAAGTTAGAGAAGGAAAAACTAACTCGAACGAATGGTCTGGCCGATACTGACTTCTTAGTCAGAGAGGAAACCCGAGGACCTGAGAGAGAGTTAGTTTTTTCTTCGCCTCAATACTTGTTTGGAATAGTTCAAGGTGGCAGAGAAGAAAAGCTACGTAAAGAATCAGCTAAGATAATTTCAGAAATGGAAGTGGATGGTTGTAAATTTGATGGTTTTGGCATTGGCGGATCATTTGCCAAAGAAGATATGTCTACCGCTGTTAAATGGGTGAACGGTGTTTTGCCAGAAGAAAAACCTCGGCACTTGCTTGGTATCGGCGAACCAGAAGATTTATTTATGGGTATAGAAAATGGTGTGGATTTATTTGATTGCGTTTTGCCAACTAGAAACGGCCGAAACGGAACTGTTTATACCAAAGAGGGGAAGATTCATATTACTAATTCCGAATATCGCCAGAGCGAAACTCCAATCGAAGCAGATTGCGATTGTTATACTTGTAAAAATTATTCCAAAGGTTATATCTGTCATCTTTTCCATGGCAAGGAAATGCTTGCTGGTACTTTGGCCTCAATTCACAACGTGCACTTTTTAGTTAATCTCGTAAAAAATATTCGTCAGTCAATTTTGGATGGCAAATTTGAAGAGTTTAAGGAAGGTTTTATGAATAAATATAAAACTGCGCGCGTTTGATACTATTGACTTTATGAGTTAATGGGTGTATAATTGTATATAGAAAATTGAAAAATAACCGCTAGCTGCAAGGCTAGACCGTTTAGTGGTAAGAGAAGGGAAAACAATGAACAACTCAGACAAGATTCGCTCCTTCCAGGTGGTTGGAGCCATCGTATCTTTACTCGGATTCTTTGCGGGCTTACTTTGGATCTTTGCCCCAAATGGGGTGAAGCAGGACCAACTGGTGGAGCAGGATTTCAGCACCAGGGAAGTGGGTTGGCGGACCATGGTTGGACAGCCGCGGTTCGATGAGAACAGTGGGGTCTCGTGGGTGACCATCACGATGGATGGTCGAACCAATAATCCCGGTTCACTACGTCCATGCTGCATAAACCTGCAGTATCGTGGAATGATGCCGAGTAATAACCGCTATTGGCGGGAAAACCCGACAAACAACACGCAGGAGGTGTATGTCTACGTGAATCAAGAGTCGGGTCTGTGGTTCGTTAGGAGGGACGCCCCACTCAGGGATCCATGAATACGGATTGCGGTAAGACCCGCGAGAGAAGATACCCAACGGGTGCCTTCACTCGACGGGTTCTTTTCGTTTGGGTAAAAAAACTATACTAAGATAATGCTAAGAAAATGAATAAATTTAAACTTAAAGCTATATACGAACCCGCGGGGGATCAGCCAGAAGCCATCAAGAAATTGGTAGAGGGCTTGAAAAAAGGTTATAAAAACCAGACGCTTTTGGGTGTGACTGGTTCAGGTAAAACTTTCATGGCCGCCAATGTGATTAATCAAATTCAAAGACCAACCTTGGTCATTGCGCATAACAAAACTTTGGCCGCACAGTTGGCTCAGGAGTATCGCGAATTTTTTCCTGATAATGCGGTGCACTATTTTGTGTCTTACTACGATTATTATCAGCCCGAGGCTTATATTCCGGTCACTGACACCTATATTGAAAAGGAAGCAATGATTAATGAAGAAATTGATCGTTTGCGTCATGCTTCAACCCAGGCCCTTTTAACACGTAAAGATGTAATTATTGTCGCCTCCGTTTCTTGTATTTACGGTTTGGGTTCGCCCGCTGAATATGAAAAAGTAAATATTAAAATTGAAGTGGGCATGGAAATCAGTCGTGCCGATTTCATTCGTAAGTTAATTGGTATTCATTTTGAACGGACTAATGCTGATTTAAATCCTGGCAGTTTCCGTGCTTTGGGTAATGCCATTGAAATAATGCCAGTTAACGAAAAAATAATTTATCGAATTGATTTTTTGACTGACAAGATAAATACCATTCAAAAAATTGATGCCGTGACGAGACGAATTGTTGAGGACGTAAAAGTTTTCTTCCTATTTCCCGCTAAACATTTCATTACTAATGAAGATGAAAAGAAAAGGGCAGTAGTAAGTATCAAAACTGAATTAGAGGAACGTTTAAAACAGCTTAAAAAAGAAGGTAAAAATTTAGAAGCTGAAAGATTAAAACGCCGAACTAATTATGATTTATCATTAATTAAAGAAGTTGGCTATTGTAATGGTATTGAAAATTACTCTCGTCATTTTTCAGGAAAGTCAGCTGGCGAGCCACCAGATTCACTTTTAGCTTATTTTCCTAAAGACTTTTTATTGATTATTGATGAATC
>CAZLLX010000032.1:0-5365 GCA_964560805.1 uncultured Candidatus Saccharibacteria bacterium
ATCCAAGAGAAAAGGGGCGGAGAGAAAATCTCCAGATCCTGTGTCGCCATCCATACCCGATCAACCTCAAGCCGTTAATCAGATAAAGACACCTGAACTTCGAAAACCAGTCGGAGAGGCGATTTCAATTTCTGAGGCTGAAAATATTATGACGAGAGAAGGCAGAGAAAAATATAACTTCTTTGGTCCGAAGGCCGTTGAGAAGACATTTGGCGTGACCTTTAAGGAAGTTCCCCCAATTCCATTTACTAAAGAAGAGCTGGAGGAAGCAGTAGAAAGGGGAGAAATGCTTATCCTTAGAGCTAGTGAAATTTCGAGTGGCAAACCTTTATCAATGGAAAAAATGCACGAAAAACTCTCTAAAAAATGGGAAAAAGAAAATAAGGGAGGAGTATTCAATTCGGCTGAAGGTTGGAAAAGTATTATTCCTGATATTTATGTCGGTGAAGCACCCAGAGCTGGTTGGGCCCTGGTGTCAAAGGAATTAGTACCCGATACGACCAGCAAAAACTATCTGGAGCAAACCCAGGCGTTGGTTGATTATTTGAAGAAAACCGTTTTTGCCGAAGTTGGTATGACTAAAGAATATGAGGAGGCCTTTAAAGAGTTTGAATCCAAAAAGACAAAATTGGCCAAGCTTATTGGAGAAGACTGGAAAGAAGCGGCTCGTCAGTTGTCAACCTTGAAGGTAAATCAATTAGCTAGACACTCTGTCCCAGAAATTATGTATGATTTATTATTACATCATGATAACAATCCTGACGCTAAATTATTAGAAAGTCAGTATACTTGGACAAATTCCCTGAGCTCCGACGGCCGTCTCGTGTTTGCCGGCTACTTCGATTCGGAGGGCGTGCTTGGCGGCGGGTGGGATCCCGGCAGTCGCACTGGGGTCATTGGCGTTTCGCTTTCCCGCAGATGAAATCTTGAGATTTGAATCTTGTAAACTTGTCTATCCTCAGCTCGTCTAGAGCTGAGGATTTTCAATTTTTATGATATGATATCCTTTGGCTAATGAACCGTAGTTTACGGATTACGGTCGCCACATACACTGCTTATGCATTTCTGGTGCGAGTAATGAGGAGTGAAGCGCACACATTTTATCCGACGACAAAGACAACCTCTGTTAATGTTAGGTTAACAGACGAAGTCTTGTAGGCATAGATGGAATATGCATAAACGAAACGATTCCCTGAACTCCGACGGCAATCTCGTGAATGCCGGCAACTTCGATTCGAAGGGCGTGAATGGCAACAGGTGGAATCCCGACAATCGCAATGAGATCATTGGCGTTTCGCTTTCCCGAAGTGTACACAACCCACTGCTTTATCAGTCAGTGGGTTTTGTGTTATTGTATTTTATCCAACCACCTAGCATTTTTCCAATCTCCAATATTTTTTGTTGGAGGATTAAGTACTTTTTTTGATCGATTGCCTCAACATCGTAAGACATTCGGACGAATAATTTTAAGGTTTTGATTTTTACATCTACCTTGTTTAATAATAAATTTTTACTTTGCCCGTCTTTTGTTTTTGCTAAAATCAGTAAGTCTAAAATCTCGAGCAGATTTTCTTCAATTTTGATCGCCAATGTGAATTTATCTTTTTTCGGAAAGTATGATGAATATCTGTAAAATATTAAGTATAATTCGTAACATCTATGCACGATAGAGCCATTGGAGTTTTGCGGGGGGGGGGGGGCGATTTAAGGTTCATGATTTATTTGATCAGATTATTTCCCTGCCTAACTTATTTACTGCTTGGCAGGAATTCAAATTAGGTAAAACAAGAAAATCAGACGTCTCAGAGTTTGCTGAAAATATTGAGGATCTGTTATTTGAATTACATCAAATTTTAGTTTCCAATAAATACCGACATGGTAAGTATATCTCATTTTATATTCATGATCCAAAATGTCGTCATATCCATAAGGCTTTAGTGATTGATAGAATTTTAAATCATGCGATTGTTCGAATCATTGGACCAATTTTTGAAAAGACTTTTATTTTTGATTCATACTCATCTCGTTTGGGCAAAGGTACCCATGCAGCGATTTCTCGGTTCCGAAAATTTGCTTGGCAGCTTTCGCAGAACAATACCAAGACGGTGTGGATTCTAAAATGTGATATTCGCAAGTTCTTTGACTCCATAGATCATGAGGTTCTTTTTTATTTAATTAAACGCAAAATAAAAGACGAAAAAGTTCGTGATTTACTCTGGGTAATAATTACAAGTCTGAAAAGTGATGTTGGGATTCCTTTGGGTAATTTGTCTAGCCAATTATTTTCAAACGTCTACATGAACCCTTTCGATAATTTTGTTAAAAGGGAATTGAAGGTAAAATATTATATTCGTTATGCTGATGACTTTTTAGTTCTAAGTAATGATCGGGACTATTTGGTAAATTTGGTACCAATAATTGTTCAGTTTTTGGATAGAAAATTAAGACTGAAGATCCATCCAAAGAAAATTTTTATCAAGAAATGGCATGAGGGGGTGGATGTTTTGGGAGCTGTAACTTTTCCCCATCATTCGGTTGTTAGAACGAAAGCTAAAAAACGCATGTTTAGAAAGCTGAAAAAAGCTAAGAAGAATTTAATTGCTGGTAGTATCACCGAAATTGAGTATAATCAGATTAAGCAATCATACTTAGGTAAATTGAAACACACTAGGTCAAAAGGGCTCGTCAGACAAATCAATAATATTTAATTTATCATAGTAGGGATAAGATCTTATTTTTCAGCACTAGTTTACTCCTCAAATGACTAAGTAACTCTCTTTTTTCATAAACCGATCTTGTTCTTAAAATGTGTTTCGAGTAGTTTCGAATATCCACGTCTTTGACCTTTATTTTTTCTAACGATTTTCTGCCGAGCACTGATTCCTGAAATTCTTGATGTGATCGGATTTCTTCTTTGATTCGGTCTTTGATTCCGATTTCATCGAGGGAAATGGTGTCCATAATATTTGCTAGTTGTTCAATTAATTCTTCTTCTCGAATGTAGCCACATTTACAGTCTTTGTCTCTCGACTTTGTGCAACCATAGTAGACGTATCTGACCTGAGTACCATCCTTGAGATTCTTAAATTTTTCATCGGCCGTGATACCTGATCCACATAAACCGCAGGTGAGCATTTTAGTGAATGCGAATTCTTTGTCTTGCGTTCTGAGGTTGTATTCATTAGTTATCACATTCTGAACCTGATTAAATAAATCTTTAGTAATGATTGGTATATGTTGTCCTTGATATTTCTTGCCACTACCTTTGGGGTATTCAAATTCACCATAGTAGAAGGTGTTTTTGAGTAGGAGATAGACATTGCTTAAGGTCAGAGGCTTACCGCTTTTAGCCGTGAACCTAATGTCTTTTTGCAGCCATTTGAATAACTTTCGTCCTGACCAGCCATCATAAGCAACCTTTTCAAACATTTGTTTAATAATGGGCGCTCGACGTTCATCGATCACTACCTCACATTTCTTGTTTCGGTCCGGGTTGCTTAGATAGCCAGTTGGCGGTACCGACGGCCAGAGACCCATTTCCACTCTGGCTCTCAGTCCTCGCTTTACGTTCACCATTTTGTTATCGTTCTCAAGCTTCGCTTGTGAGCCTAAAATCATTAACAGAAATTTCTCATTCGGATTGTTGGTAAATTTTTGTCCAAAGGTTCGGATTTCTTGGAGTAGGCCTTGATCCATAAGGTCGACGACCGCCCCCAAGTCGCCAGCGTTACGGGAGAGGCGATCAGGCGCCCAAGTAAGTATTCCATTAAATTTTCCTTGCTTGATTTCAGCAAGAAGTTCATTGTAGACGGGACGTTGTCCGACTTCTTTTGAAGAATGGGCCTCACGTTTGATCTCCACAATATTTAGTCCATCTCGCTCGGCCAGAGACTGCATCTCTTTAACTTGCGATTCGATTGATAAAGCTTGTTTATCTTCCTGTTCAGTACTTTTCCTGGCATACAGGCAGTACCTAATTCCTGTTGGGGTTATTTCTTTAGCCAGCCCCACTTCTGGCTCCTTTGTTATTGTATTTGTCATACAACACAAGGAATGACGTAATTCCGTTTGGGAGTCTAGGGCGTCTGGGACGCATGATGTTGATAACTTAATTTCCGCTTATAGGGCATCGCCACGTCCAAGACCAGCAAATCCTCTTGGTTTAGAGTCTTTGATCACGTTGAGCACTAATATACTAAAAGCATCAGCTAGATCATCATGCTTTTCTTTACCGAATCCAATTAACTGTTCGATTAGTTCTTCACAACCTGTCATTGGGAACAAGATTTGCCCACTTTTTATTGGTGCCGTTGTTAATTGAAGTCTACTGGTTTTATCTGTTGTCACCGGTACGCCCTCCACATCATATTTATCTTGCTGTAGTAGATGTACCAGGGCTTCTTGATAACCGACTTTTTCGCTATAAAGTTTTATTCGATAATGATTACGTTTTTCTATTCCCACTAGAGTTTTGATGGTATCAACTTGAGCTGGGAAATTAAGACGTTTATTTATTGGATTTGGTCGAATGTAGATTCTTAGATTTTCTTCGGTTCCATAGGTATAGCCAATCACAATTGAAGTATAGTCAGCGGTATCTTTTTCACTGATAGCAAGGTCGATCCCAAAAGCAATTGTGTCGAGGCTTTCCTTCGGTAGTTTGTCGTAGTAATTAATCCACTCTGGATGGATAATTTGTTCTGCTGTCGAGACGATCTTTAACATATATTCTCGGTACCAAGCTACTTCGCTCATGGTCTTCTGTCGTTCCGTCTCAATACTTTCTGGTGTCGGATATTTTGCAGGCCAGAGGGGGATATTGTTTTCGTTAACAATTGGGTACTCTCGATATACTGATTTCAGATGAGTAAATTCATTACCCTCAATTTTTCTCTGTAATCGTTTAAGCACCGAATCCTCGTGAAGTAAATTTCCTATGGCAATGATACGAGTTTTTTCACTGCCGGCTGGTATCACTTCACCAGTTAACCAATCAAATGCTTTATTACGTCCTTCTCTGGTTTTCACAGAATCAATATCTTCAATGTCGTCAAGAATTATCAAGTCCGGTCGATGTTCGCCATGTCGCATCCCACGGATACTTTGCTCGATAGAGCTAATCATGATTTTGACGTTAAGTTTTTTGATGATGAGGGCGGTGGCATTACCTAGACTATTCTTTTCTTCTTCAAATGGTCCGAGGTCCATTTTGAGTAGGGCATTCAGGAGTAATTCATTCTTGATATTTACCAGATGCTGTCTGGCTTTTTGTTCAGTCTGACTACAAATGACAATAAATTTCATCTGTTGTACTCCAAGGATTGACCAGAGGACATAGGCGGTAGTTACGATCGTTGATTTGGCT
>CAZLLX010000033.1:0-5288 GCA_964560805.1 uncultured Candidatus Saccharibacteria bacterium
CAGATTCACTTTTAGCTTATTTTCCTAAAGACTTTTTATTGATTATTGATGAATCGCATGTGACCATTCCACAACTAAACGGAATGTATGCCGGTGATGCTTCGCGCAAGAAAAATTTGATTGATCACGGTTTTCGTTTGCCTTCGGCGGCTGATAATCGCCCGTTAAAGTTTCCTGAATTTTTAGAAAGAATTAACCAAACTGTCTTCACCTCAGCCACTCCTGGTCCATACGAATTAGAACAAAGCGAACAGGTAGTTGAACAAGTAATTCGCCCGACCGGTTTAATTGATCCCGAAGTTGAAATCAGACCAATTATTGAAAACAAAACGACTAATTATCGTGGGCAAGTTTATGATTTTATTGCTGAAACTGAAAAAGTGGTCAAAGGTGGTGGGCGAGTAATTGCCACGACTTTGACCAAGAAAATGGCGGAGGATTTAAGTGTTTATCTGAAAGAAAAGGGAATTAAGGCTGAATATTTACATAGTGAAATTAAAACAATTGATCGAATTGAGATTTTAACTAATTTCCGAAAAGGTATTTTTGATTGTTTGGTTGGGGTAAACCTTTTACGTGAGGGTTTAGATTTGCCCGAAGTAGAATTTATTGGAATCTTAGATGCTGATAAAGAAGGTTTTTTGCGTTCAGAAACTTCATTAATTCAAATTATCGGTCGAGCCGCCAGAAACGTGAAAGGTCGAGTCGTGCTTTATGCAGATAATGTAACCAAATCAATTACCAAGGCAATTGAGGAAACTAATCGACGTCGTTCAATTCAAATTGCCTATAATACCAAACATGGTATTACACCAAAAACAATCATTAAAAACGTTAAAGACATAATGGAAGAATTAAAAACTGATCACAGTAAGGCGGTGGCTGAACTGCTAAAAATTGATCAGGATTTTATGAAGAAAAATCCGCTAAAGATTATTCGAGAAAAGGAAATTCAGATGAATGCCGCGGTAAAAATTTTAGACTTTGAAACGGCGGCATTATTACGAGATGAAATTACCGAACTAAAAAAGATTGGTGGTAAAACTCTTATAAATTTAGGCAAAGAAAAAGAAATTAAAAAAGAAAAAGATCAAAAGTTCTTGGAAAAGAAAAAGCGTGATAATATAGTGTATAAGAAAGTTAGAAGCAATGGTAAAAATAAAACACAACATTGATCCAGACGAAATTTTTATTGATTCCAGTAATCTACCTAATTTTGATAAATACCAATTTGAAGGAAGAATTGAAAAAGCGATTTCTCGTCGAACTTTGTTTGTTTTAGGCTCGTTTTTTGTTGTCTTTTTTTTGATTTTTATTGGAAAAGTTTGGAGTTTACAAATTACACAAGGAGATTTTTATTTTCAAAAAAGTGAAAATAATCGCTTACGTAATTCCTTGATTTTTGCTAAGCGAGGAATAATCTATGATCGAAATAAGGTTGAATTAGCTTGGAATGTGGAAAATGAAGTCGATAAAAGTTTTGGTTTAAGAAAATATATACCGCTTGATGGTTTTTCTCATCTTTTGGGTTATTTAAAATATCCATCAAAAGACAAATATGGTTTTTATTATTCTGATGTTTTTGATGGAAAAGATGGTTTGGAAAAAACATTTAATGAAAGACTTTCTGGTAAAAATGGTAAAAGAATTGTTGAGGTGGATGCCTTGGGTAAAATACAATCCGAAAATATTATTGATCAACCACAAGACGGTGAAAATTTAACACTTTCAATTGATGCTGGGGTTCAGGCTGAATTACAAAATGAAATAAAAAAGTTAGCTATTAGTTCAAAATTTATTGGAGGAGCGGGTGTAATTATGGATGTTCGTAATGGTGAAATTTTAGCCATGACAAGTTATCCTGAATACGACTCTCAAACCTTAACTGACGGTATTGATAAAACTAAAATAAATAATTTTATTAATAATAAAAATAATCCATTCTTAAATCGAGTGATTGATGGTTTATATACACCCGGTTCAACCGTTAAGCCATTTCTAGCGTTTGCTGCTTTAAATGAAAAAATAATTGACCCACTTAAAAACATTTTAAGTACTGGTTCGATTTCTGTTCCAAATCCCTATGATCCAGATAAACCAACAATTTTTAAAGATTGGAAGGTTCATGGTTATACTGATATGAGAAAGGCAATTGCTGTTTCTTCAGATGTTTATTTTTATTCAATTGGCGGTGGTTACCAAGATCAAATCGGACTAGGAATCAGAAAGATTGACGACTATATGAAAATGTTTGGTTTCGGAGTTAAAATTCCTACTTCAAGTGATATTTTTAATGGACCATCAGGTGTAATTCCAACACCAGAATGGAAAGCTGCTAATTTTGATGGTGAAGAATGGCGAGTTGGAAACACTTATCATACATCAATTGGTCAGTACGGTTTCCAGGTTTCTCCATTGCAATTAGTTCGTGGTGTTTCGGCAATTGCTAATAATGGTAAATTGGTAGTCCCAGAAATTATTTTGGGTCAAGGTGTTAAAAATCCAATTGTTGACTTAAAACTTAATTCTGACTATCTTAAAATTGTTAGAGAGGGGATGCGTGATACAGTGATAAAAGATTATGGTGTGGCTAAGTCACTAAACAGTCGTGATTATCAGGTGGCAGCAAAAACTGGTACGGCTGAATTGGGAGCACAAAAACAATTTGTAAACTCTTTAATTTCAGGATTTTTCCCTTATGAAAACCCTAAATATGCTTTTGTTGTAATAATGGAGCGAGGACCGGCCAACAATATTGTTGGTGCGGCCACCGTAATGCGTCCAGTTTTGGATTGGATGGTAATAAATCGCCCAGACTATTTAAAGTAATTTTTGCTTTTTAAGTCTAAAAATGCTATAATACCGTTGTCAATTTAGAAATTTCGATTGTATTAATATACCAAAATTATGAAAGAAGAACGCGAATACTTAACTAAAGAAAAATTTGAACAACTCAAAAAGGAACTTGAGGAGTTAAAGACTGTTAAGCGTAAAGAGGTGGCAGAAAGTCTTGATTATGCCCGGGCTCTGGGTGATTTATCTGAAAATGCGGAATATCACGAAGCGCGTGAATTACAAGCCAATATTGAAGATCGTATTGCCAAGCTTGAAACCATGCTTAAAAATACCACAATTGTTTCAGCTGAAGCGGTACATGGTGAATATGTTCGAATTGGTTCAGTGGTAAATGTGGAAAGACAGGATAATAAAGATAAAAAGAAATTTAAAATTGTTGGTTCAGAGGAAACTGATATGGCGACTGGTAAAATTTCTAATCGCTCACCACTTGGTGCAGCCATGTTAGGTAAAAAAGCCGGTGACACTTTTGCAGTTAATGCTCCTAATGGAAAAATCAACTATAAAGTAATAAGTATAGAATAATAAAAATGTCTGCCTTCGATGAAATAAGAAATTCTCGAATTGATAAACTAAATACTCTTAAAAAAGAGGGTATTAATCCTTTTCCGGCTAAAACCAATCGCGATTTCACTTTAAAGGAAACTGTTGAAAAGTTCGATGAACTATCAAAAAAAGATAGTGTCTGTTTAGCTGGGCGAATTATGGCGATTCGTGGCCAGGGGGCTTTAATTTTCTTTAATTTAAATGATGGGACAGGTGAATTTCAAGGTTTACTTAAAAAAGATGAAGTAGATACAGGTGTATTTAATTTGTTTGTTAGTACTATTGATGTTGGTGATTTTATTGAAATTAACGGTAAATTATTTGTCACTCAGCGCGGTCAAAAAACTTTGCAAGTAAAAACCTGGCGAATTTTAACCAAAACACTTCGACCGCTTCCTGATAAATGGGACGGTTTACAAGATGAAGAAGAAAGACTTCGTAAACGTTATTTGGATATAATGTTTAATCCTGAAGTGAAAGATATGATCGAAAAACGTTCTCGTTTTTGGCAAGCCACTCGTGAATTTTTGTTAAATAAAGGTTTTATGGAAGTTGAAACTCCAGTTTTGGAAAATACGACTGGCGGGGCAGAAGCGCGTCCTTTTATTACCCATCATAACGCTTTGGATTTACCGGTTTATTTAAGAATCTCACCAGAGTTATGGTTGAAGAAGATTATGGTTTCAGGTTTTCCAAAAGTTTTTGAAATTGGGCGTGATTTTCGAAACGAGGGAATGGACGCCGAACATCTTCAGGATTATACAATGATGGAATGTTACGAGGCGTATTCAGATTATGAAAAAGGTATGGCTTTTATCGAGGAAATGTATAAAGAAGTCATAAACAAAACATTTGGTACACTTAAATTTAAAATAAAAACTTTTGATATTGATCTTGGTCAGAAATGGGAAGTTTATGATTACCGAGAAACAATTAAAAAAATGACCGGTTTGGATATTGATAAAGCTGATTTAGAAGAGGTTGAAATGAAATTAAAGGAATTGAAAGTGGTTTATGAACGCGGTGATTTCTTTAATTTACCACGGGCGATTGATAACCTTTGGAAGTATTGTCGTCGTCAGATTCCTGGCCCCGGCTTTTTGATTAATGTGCCGGTGATGATGGAGCCTTTGGCAAAGAGAATGGAGAAAAATCCTAATTTGGTAGAAAGATTTCAAATTATTTTAGCAGGTTCTGAAATGGGTAAAGGTTTTTCTGAGTTAAATGATCCGATTGACCAGCTTGGTCGTTTTGAGGAGCAAGAAAAAATGCGAGAAAGTGGGGATGATGAAGCCCAGATGAAAGACGATACTTTTGTTGAAGCTTTGGAATACGGTATGCCACCAACTTTTGGTTTTGGTTTCTCTGAACGACTATTCAGTTTCCTAATGAACAAACCCGCTCGCGATTGCCAAATCTTTCCGCTCCTTCGTCCAAAGAAAGACTAGTTGACTTTTACTATTTTTTGATTAAATTAAGATAAGAAACGGGAGTGGTTCCCGTTGAGGAGGATTCGCGATGTGTTGCCATTGTAACGAAATCTCTGCCAGGGATTTCAGACGAAAAAGGGCACTGGCGGTAGTTATTTTGGCAATCCTCGTGATTGCCGCGATTGGCGCGTTCTATTGCGCCAAAGCCGACCAACTTAAACGGTCGGAATCGAGCGCGCGGGTGGGAGAAATCCACCTTGCGCGCTTTTGATTTATAACATTGTTTTATCTATATATTTTAAGAAAAAGTTATCCACAGTTTTGTGGGTTTTTTATTTGTGATGTGGGACAAAGTGTTATAAAATAGTAACTAAGTGGGATGAAGTGGTAAATCAAAAAAACTATGTTAATCGGCGAATACATACACACAATCGATGACAAAAAAAGACTTTCACT
>CAZLLX010000034.1:0-5271 GCA_964560805.1 uncultured Candidatus Saccharibacteria bacterium
ATCTAACACCCTGATCACAAGGATATCCACCACCAAGAGGCGAAAGAGGAAAACAGGCGGCGTTAATAGCCGCACCAGCAGTGGCTATTGGCGAGGCCTGACTCAGTGTTTGGGGAGCGGCAACTTGAGCTGATGCCACCGGTACTAAAACAAGAGAAAAAATAAAAACAAAAATTAAAGTAACTAAGTATTTTTTGTCTTCTGATAATTTCAAAAACATTTTTATATTATATAACGTTTGTAATGTAAAAACCATACTCGTTTTGTTTGTAAATAATACCCTGTCCATAAAAATAGTTTTTTATATTTGTAATGTCACCAACAAGATTTGTACTTGCTGTTTGATATAGTCTCATTCCTCCGATAGCGCTAAATGGGTCAGAAAAAAGATCTTTAATTCTTATATAACTATCTCGAATATTTATCAGATCATTTACTAGATTGGTGTGAATTAAAATAGCCGTTGATGGTACTGTTATGAGTTCAAGTTTTGTAATTGAGTTTGTGTAACCCTCAATTATGGCGTCAAGAGCCTTTAGTGTTTCCGGGTCTTGAGTTTTTACTGCTCTATCTAGAATATAAAGCTCATTTTGTACGTTTTCCTGCCTGCTGCCGGTGAAAAAGGCTTTACCAAGTTCATTACCATAATTTCTTACTGTTGTTGTACTGTTATCTTGGGTGATTTTAAAATCATTTTGGGTATGACTATTTTTAGAATTCTCATCCATCATATTAATTGCTGTATCTAGAATTATTTGTTTATCAGAGTCGCTAATCTTACCAGTTTGTTTGGCGGCAATATATTGTGAAAATAAGACCCTGGATATTTTTTGGGTATCAGTCAGTTGATTGAATTCCTCCTCGGCTTTTTTCTGATTAGCAATCACCTCTTCACTTATTTTATCGTCGGGCAAACTCGTCTTACTATGGTTGGGTTTAAGAGGATTTCGGTTTATTTTGATCTCATCGTAATCATTTGTTCCGTCGGAATCTGTGTCTGCATCTTTTGGGTTAGTTTTCCATAATGATTCCTCCCAGTCTTTTAAACCATCACCATCTGAGTCTTTGTCGGCCAACTCTTTTGGAACAACTAATTTTCCTTTTTGATTCACAATTATATTAGAAGGTGTATGTTTTTTTTCAACAATTTTTCCGCCAAACCAGATAATAATTGAGGACAAAATTATCGCACTAAAAATTAGAATAAATTTTTTTGAAGGTAGATATTTGTGCATACTATTCATTGTAACAAATATGTATGTTAAAATACAGAGGTCTTTATTAATAATTTATTAACTTATGAAAAAAGTTTTATCATTCGCCTCTTTATTATTTATTTTATCTCTTTTGGTTGGAAATTCCGTTCTTGCTCAGAACATTGGTAGTCTTAAAACGGTAGTGACCCCCGGTTTTTCTTTTGAAATGGATTTGTATCCAGGCTATACCGATCAAGACGTGGTTGAGTTGCAAAGAGTATTAAACGCCGATGTTGACACTATTGTCTCATATGAAGGAGACGGTTCGCGCGGACACGAAACAACCTATTTTGGTGATAAAACTAAACAAGCGGTGATAAAATTTCAAGAAAAGTATGCTGATGTGATTCTTACTCCCTCAGGATTGACCAGGGGCAACGGTATTGTTGGTAAAGCTACAAGGACCAAGTTAAATCTTTTGATCGGGGTGATAAATACTTATGAATCAACCGGTTCACCTACTAGTCGGGGCAATAGTGGAACCTCTAGCCAAAACAGCTCACAGATTGTTGTTGGGGGTGGCGTACCAGTTGTTGTTTCAAATCCTGTTCCAACTAGCCCAAGCTCTATCTGCGATTTAGTGAATATTTTAGTGGATGCAGATGTAATAAGTTCAAGCCTGAGAAATCAAGCTTTGTCGGTTTTGGGCTGCCCTGTTAATCAAAGTATTGTCTATCCATCAGTTAGTATTGAGGCCAATGGTAAGGGTGGAACACTAGAAATTAGCTCTCCTCGTGAGGTTACAATTTCTTGGGATTCTGAAGATGCCACCGAATGTTATGATTCAAGTAATTCAAGCAATACTAAATCTTTGTCTGGTAGTAAAAAAGTTCAAATCAATCAAGATTCACGATTGGGTATTACGTGCCGAAACAAATATGGCTCTGCAAGCGATTATGTAACTATAGATGTTTTGTCTGATAATAGTAATAATAACGCTTCAACAACTCTTAGTGCCACCTGTTCGGCCTCAGCAGTAACCTTGGGTACGGCTACAACCTGGAGGGTAACTGCTTCAGGGGGTTATGGTTCAAGTACCTATGCTTATGCTTATACTTTTGTTAATAACTCTGGTGTTTCTACCACCACAGTTAGTCGAAGCAATTATTTCCCTTATACTTATACTGCAACGGGTACAAAGAACATGAATGTTTTGGTCTCTTCAAATGAATTAAATAAAACGATATCTTGTTCTCCGGCCGTTGTTAATTCCCTACCAAGCTATGGCGGTGTAACTTATTCAGCAAGTACAACCAATAAAGTATTGTCGGCCAGTGGTAAAAGCGGCGAGATGTTATCAGTTAAACAGTCTTCATCATTAAATCTAACAAATAAGATGACTTTGGAGGCTTGGGTAAAACCAACCGAGTGGGCTAGCGAAAAGGATGCTACCAGTTTAACTTCGGATAATGTGATTATCTCTAAGGGTGATTTAAGTAAGGATACTCTAGAGTACGCTTTGGCATTGGATAATGGTAAATTAGTCTATCATAATCGAACCTCAGCTATTTGGAGCTGTAGTGCGGTTGTGCCCCTTGATGAATGGACTCATGTGGCGGTAAGTATTGATGAAACTTCTAGCCGAACAGATTTGTATATAAACGGTCAGAAGGTTACAAGTGTTTGTCAGGGTTCATACGGTTTGTTTGCTGGTTTTGGTTTTGCAAAAAACCGAGCAATTACTGAGTATGCTTCTACAACTTCTTCTTCAGCCTCAAATTCAAGTAGCACTTCTTCAATCTATAGTCAGAACACTAGCCCAAGAAATCTTCATATTGCCAATTACTATGTTCCAGCTTGTTCAGCCGAGCCAACCACCAATGGTTTTGTTGGTAAGATTGATGATGTGCGAGTCTGGAATATCGCAAGAACTGATGCTGATATTCTCAATAATGCCACCTCGTCAGTCGCTTCAACTACAGGTTTGGTGGCCGAGTATAACTTTGATGATTATTCAGCTAAAGATTTAAGTAAATATGCTAATAACGGTTTCCAAAAGGGAGGAATTCAAATTACTGAAGATAAGGCTTCCCCATCATATGTTGCCTCCTCAAGCTTGAATTTGTATACCAGTTATTCATATACAACATCATTCTTGTCTGATCCAGATGGTGCTTGTTATGCACCTGCTACCGAACCAGAAGAGCCGATGGTGCCCGAAGAAGGTGCAGAATACACCATACCATTTGCCGGAATAGTTACCGAGATTGCAAGTTGTGAGCCAAGAAATAAATTTGATGGAAAATTATGGCAGGTGGCGATTGCCCCATGTAAGGCGGGCGATCAGGTGACTGGTACCTCAAGTGATGGAACTAGCGCCATGCCATCAACGGAGCCTGGGTATATTGTTATTCGTGAGGGTATGCAACCTGTGCCAAATGTCGGTGACTCTGTAAAAGGAAAAGGGGTGCCAGATCACGGCCAAATCTGTAAAGATGGTATAAATGGTAGATGGATTGGTACAGTTACTGGGCATTTGGGTGCGGGTCCAACCTCAAGTGGGGCTTGTGACTCAGCTGATGCAGCTAAAGCAGTCAAAACCGCCAAGGAGAACGGTGGAAGCTTATTAGGAGATACCGCCCAGGGCGCAGCTGTTGGTGCAGCGGTCGGTGCGGCCCTAGGTTCAATTATCCCAGGTGCAGGAACTGTTGCGGGTGCGATTGGTGGTGCCGAAATTGGTGCTGGTATTGGAGCGGTCACTCACCTGCTTGGTTGGTAGTTACAATAAAAAAACCGCCTTCGGGCGGTTTTTTTATATCTTTTTTATTAGCTCGGCCCAATTTAATAAATTTAAATCCTCCGAACGCGTTTTGGAATCAAGTTTTAAATCAACTAAAACTTGTTCAATATTAATCTCAGTCTCATTCCCCTTTTTAAACCATTCCCGTAAATTTCCAGCCAAAATTTTTCTTTTATGAGCAAAACCGGCGTGCAAAATTTCAAAAAATCTTTCCTCCGAGATACTATTTTCTGTGAAAAACTTTTTTGAAATATTATTAATTGCCAAAATGGCTGAATCCACTTTTGGGGCGGGCGAAAAGTTTTCTTTATCTACTTTCATTATCATTTTTGGCTCACCATAGGCTTTCACACTGATTGATAGTAAGCTTTCTTTACCGTCGTCTCCTCCGTTTTTACCTTTAGCGACGATCCGTTGAGCAATTTCCTTTTGGACCATTACCACGATTCTTTCGGGTTGATTATTGGTTTCTAAAAACTTTCGTAAAAATTGCCCGGTAATGTAATAAGGAATGTTGGCAATAATTTTATAGACCAACTCACCCTTGTCATTCCTGCAGAGGTAGGAATCCAGGTCTAATTTTAATATATCCTCATAGATTACCTCTAGTTTTTTACCATCAATTTCAGTTTTAAATTTTTCGGTCAAAAGTTCAATTAGGCGATGATCTTTTTCAATCGCAATAACTTTTTTAGCTTTTAATAGTAACTGCTCGGTTAACACTCCCTTGCCCGGGCCGACTTCCACTACGACATCGTTCTCAGAAATCTCTCCTGCCTCAATCATTTTGGATAAAGCCACCTTCGATTTTAAAAAGTTTTGACCAAGGGATTTTTTGGCTGGAATTGAATCATTCATTGGATTTTAGAGTAGCATATTATTTAGATAACTTCCAAGAATCAACCTCCCTCAGTCCCTCCTCAGCTGAGGAGGGAAGGTGAAAAACTTTCGTGAGTAGGTCTCTTCCCCTCCTTAGTTAAGGAGGGGTTAGGGGAGGTTGTCTCACAGCTCTAAGTATATAATCTTCTCCCGATGCTCAAAGGTTTCATCTCGTTCAATAAATTCCTCATCAATATCACCAATAAACTGTGACGGAATACCCATTTGAGTTGAACCAAAAATAGTTCGGCTATTAGCATAAGTTAAAAAGATTTTTAAACGTGCACGAGTAACTGCCACATAAAATAATCGTCTCTCCTCTTCGCTGTCTTCTTTGTTATTAACCGCGTTCATTCTTTCGTGCGGAAACAATCCTTCTTCAAGTCCAGTTATAAA
>CAZLLX010000035.1:0-5046 GCA_964560805.1 uncultured Candidatus Saccharibacteria bacterium
TAGTGGTCGAGGTGAAACGAATTGAACTGGCATAGTAATATCTGGATCAATAGTTGACATACGATCGTGAATATTTCGCTTCATCTGAGACATACCAATTCGAATCTTGGCCTGGAATAATTCACCCACGAATCGAACACGACGCGAACCAAGATGATCAATATCATCTTCAACTGCCTCTTCATCATGATTCATTGAAATAACTTTTTCAATGATTGTTAACAAGTCCTCGGCATTAATTGTTTTTCGCTCAAGTTCTTTATCATCCATGCTTTTATTAAAGCGCTTGTTGAAACGGAAACGACCAACTTTGGAAATATCATAACGATCAACACTGAACAAACCGTTCACGAATTCTCTGGCATTTTCAGCGGTAGCTAGATCACCATCACGAAGTCGCTTGTGAATTTCAATGTATGATTCATCAACAGTTTTGGCATGATCCTTGGCCAAGTTAAGTTCTATTGCCTTATAAGCAATTTCATTACCTTTAAAATAATCAGCAATTTGCTTGTCGGAAGCGCCCAAAACTCGAAGGAGAGAAATAACCGAGAATTTACGCTTTTTATCAATTTTAACATGAATTAAATCGTCACCATCTGATTCAATTTCAATCCAGGCACCACGCGCTGGGATAATCTTAGCCCCGAAATAATTCTTTCCTTTAACTTCGTTTGAAGTAAAGAAAACACCGAATGATCGAGCTAGTTGTGGAACAATAACGCGCTCAATACCGTTGATAACGAAAGTACCATGATCAGTCATTAATGGTAAATCCGCCAAAAAGATTTCTTGCTCTTTTTCAGTTGAAAGAAGTTTATTCTTTAACTTAACCTTGGCCTTTAATTGACCCTCATAAGATAATTTATTGTCTTTGGCATAATGTTCGTCAAACTTTGGCTTAGAAATTTCAAAGGCGGTAAACGAAAGTTCAAATTTTTTCTCCGCGTAATCTTTGATTGGAGAAAATTCTTTAAAAACTTCGGTTAAACCTTTTTCTAATAACCATTTGAATGACTCAGTTTGATGAGAAACTAAGTTTGGTACAGAAACAAGAGGCTTTCTGAATTTTCCGAAATATTTTTTATCGCGTTTGGTGACTGATTTCATAATTATTGTTAATAAAATTTATAAATAAAACAAAAAGTCCACCTGTCCGACTTAGGTGTTCTTTATTTTGATAAAATTATCTTTTTCTTATGATAAGCAAGTTTAAAATACTAATAAATTCTAATTTTCCCCCAGAACTCACTCTTGCTAAATGTGATGTATATCTTATACCAAAACCCAAAAACTGTCAAATCAAGTTTTGCACCATAGGTAACGGCGGTACCTGAAGTACCGCCGTTCAGACGCGTCGTCCATAGGTCAGACAGAGCTTGTCGCGAAATTCGGAAATCAAGCAACAAAGTTCTAGACTGTTATGAACCTGCATCATCGTTTGGGCATTGAAAGCATCGCCTGGCCAGACATCCTCGGTCAAAACCTTCATCATATCTCGGTCTTGGTCTCGGAAAATGTCTAGGAGAACGAAGCAGCTCTCGGCCGATACCCCACCTTGGACAAGCTCAGATCTTAGCGTCGCTTTAATCTGACTATCTTTGGTCGAGCAATAGGCAGTGAGCCAAGCCCTCAACTTGTTGATATCCATAAGGACCTCCTTCCATCAAACATTATATCACCTTTTAACTTTGTTTATTTGAATAGAATTTCAAATGTTTTTTAACAAAATGAGAGATAATTAGTAAAACAATAAAGAAAAGTGTCGTCTTATAGTCAAAAATATTAAACGAGGGGGCAAGCTTCGCATAATAAATATCCATTATTAAGGCAAATAAGACGATTTCGCTATAACTTTTAAAATAAAATAATAAGGCAACACCCAAAATTATACTAAGCCACCACGGGCACAATAGAATAACCAAAAACAAAACAATATCTGAAATTATCTTTTTAATCATATTAAAACTTCAACAAAATTAAGTTCAGCAATATTAACCGGGCTTTTAAACAACACCGTCTGGAATGAATCTTTGTCTTCAAATAAAATTTTCTCCACAATTCCAAAAACATTTGGCGTAATTGAAGGCATAAAAATCACATCTCCTTCTTTTACTCCAACCTCGCGAGGCAATTCAATCATAAAATTACCATTACCCCGACCAATCGCTTCAACCGAAACAGCGTTTGCTCCTAAAGCGACAGTAATTTTTTGATTTGAAGAAGAATAAAGTGTAACCTTGGCACTCTGAGCAAAAACTTCAGTGACTTCACCAATATAAACATTCGCATCAGCGATCACTTTATCACCCACCCTTACACCTTGTTCTGCACCAATATCAATTGTTAGAACATCAAAAAGATTTTTTGGTGGTTTAACTAAAACTGCCGCCAAAATACTTTTATGTTTTATTTCTTTGCGTCCAAGTAAAGATTTCAAATTATCATTTTCCGTCTGCAAGACCTGATTAAGTAAAACTAAATCCGCCTGTGCCGATAATTTTTCTTCTAGTTCATCTTTCTCTTCAATCAAAGTTTGCTTGAATTTAAAGTGTTCAAAAAGATTAGAAAAAGATGATCCGATATAGCTTTCGGCTATCCAAACCGGATTCGCAATATAAAACAAAGTTTGACGTGCCCAAGGAGTAGAAAGAATAATCAAAATTATTACAATAAAAACAAAAGATAAGACAATCTTTTGACGAGCATTTCGACGGCGATTTTGAAAATTACTATTTTTTAGGGGGTAACTCATCTTCGTTTTCAATTAAAACTTCACGAAAATCTTCCAGATTTTCCAAGATGATACCGGTACCACGAGCAATAGCTGTTAAAGGATCGCTGGCAATATAAACCGGAATTTTTAATTCATCATTAAGTAAAGTATCCAATCCACGAATTAAAGCACCGCCTCCAACCAAATAAATTCCTCTCTGCATTACATCCGCCACAATTTCGGGTGGAGTAGTTTCCAAAACTTCTTTAACACCTTCAACCAAGTTTGAAATTGATTGAGCCATCGCTTCACGAATATCACCGTCAGTGATAATTACTTCGCGTGGCAGGCCAGTTACCAAGTCTCGGCCCTTGACCGACATTTCCATCGCCTGATCAGGTAAAACTGAACCAACCGCCAATTTAATTTCTTCGGCAGTTTTTTCACCAATTAAAATTTTAAACTCGCCCCGAATATAAGCAATCACATCATTGTTTAATCGATCACCAGCAATTCTCAAATTTTTTGATTTTACAATACCACCAAGTGAAATCACCGCAATATCAGTTGTCCCACCACCAATATCGATCACCATGTTTCCAACCGGACTTTTGATTGGTAAACGAATACCAATTGCGCCCGCCATTGGTTCTTCCACAATATAAACTTCACGCGCACCAGCATTTCGGGTGGCATCACGCACGGCTCGGATTTCTACGTTAGTCACACCAGATGGAACACCAACCACCACTCGCGGGCCCAATGGTTTTGGTGAAAGCTCTTCCGCTTTTTTTACCAAATATGCAATCATTTCTTCGGTGACTTCAAAGTCTGAAATCACACCATCAACTAATGGTCGAACAGCGACAATGTGCGGAGGGGTTCGGCCAAGCATTGATTTGGCCTGAGCACCCACCGCTACCACCTGACCAGTTTTTTGATTCAAAGCCACTACTGATGGTTCATTCACCACAATTCCTTTACCCGCCAAATAAACCAAGGTATTGGCGGTACCCAAGTCAATTCCAATATCATTGGAAAAACGTCTGTTTATTTTTTCTTTTAATTTTTCAAAAAATTCCATGTTTTTAAATCAGCCAGCTTATACATTAATACTTCCCCGGTCGCTCGGTTTTTAACCTCGACCTCGCCTTTGTCCAAGGTCTTATCACTGACAATAACCCGATATGGCAAACCAAGCAAATCGGCATCGGCAAATTTTTCACCGGCGCGGACATCGCGATCATCACATAAAACTTCAACGTTCATATTCAATAAATCAGTATAAATTTTTTCAGCTTGAACTTTATTTTCTGGTTTTGAGGTAATGTCTAAAAGATGAACAGTAAACGGCGCAATTTCTTTTGGCCAAACGATTCCACCTTCATCAGACAAACATTCTACCACCGTTCCCATTAAACGACTTGGTCCGATTCCATAGCTTCCCATAACCACTTTTTTCTTTTCACCTTTTTCGTCAGGATATGAAAGCTCTAAAGCATCAGAAAATTTAGTTCCCAAACTAAAGATATTACCAACTTCAATTGATTTTTCCTTTACTAACGTATCTTTATTTAAACCAAGATCCTTAAGAACCTCGTCGTTTAAAACTTCTTCATTAACTGCAATTCCTTTATTCTTATCAACATAGATATTATCTTCACCAGCATCTGATACAGTCTGGAACTCGTGCGAATATTTTGAGAAAGTTCCACCTGAGGCAAAAGTGATAAAAGTTTTATCGCCCAAACCAACTCTTTTGAACACATTCAAATAGGCCTGTTTAATTTTTTCATAGAAAGCCAAATGCCCAGCATCATCTTTAGAAAACGAATACAAATCTTTCATCAAAAATTCTCGACCACGCATAATACCGCTTTTAGCTCGAGTTTCGTTTCTGAATTTAGTTTGAATTTGATATGGGTAAACCGGAAGATCTTTGTAAGAACGAATATGATTTTTCATCAAGTTCGTTAATTGTTCCTCATGAGTAAAACCTAAACCAAGTTCTGTATCATTTTTTAATTTGGTTTTAAACCAAACATCCACCACCTCATCACTCCAGCGATTAGTTTTTTTCCAAATTTCTTGATCTTGAAAAACGGTCATAGATAATTCTTGACCACCGATCGCATTCATTTCTTCGCGAATAATATTACAGATTTTATTTAAGACTCGAATACCTAAAGGCAAAAAAGAATAAACACCAGCTAGTTCTTTATTAATATAGCCACCCTTTATTAGTAATTGAGCGTTCTTTGACACCTCGTCCTTAGGCGCCTCTTTACGAGTCTTGGTAAAAAGCTTTGATTGCAACATATGGCAATAAT
>CAZLLX010000036.1:0-4969 GCA_964560805.1 uncultured Candidatus Saccharibacteria bacterium
GGGGTTTCCCCTGAATGGTTTTAGATTAGCATAAAAATTGTTTTTTATGAAATTTATCTATCTCCCCCGGCCGATTTGGCCAAGTAGATACTTTCGTGGATTTTGATCAAGGTCGATGAAACCATCAACTTGTTCAATCAATTTTGCTGAAGTGCTTTTGCCGAAACAGACCGCTTCGACTTGGCAACCCTCGTTCATTTGTAGATATTCTACTAACGGTACGAAATCGCCATCACCCGAAACCAAAATAACGGCATCCAGTTTTGGCGCCATTTTGATGGCGTCGACGGCTAGGCCCACATCCCAGTCGGCCTTTTTTGCCCCGCCTGAAAATATTTGCAAATTTTTGGTTTTAGTTTCAATTCCCGCTTTTGTTAAAGCTTCAAAAAAACTTTTTTCATCACCACTTTCGGTGGTAATTACATAAGCAATCGCTCGAATTAACGAACGATTGGCTAGTGCATCTTTAAGGACTTGGGCAAAATTCACTTTGGCACCATACAAATTTTTGGCACAGTGATATAAATTTTGTGTATCTATAAAAATACCAACTCTTTGGTCTTTGTGTTTTATTAGACTCATATATTAAAAATATTAAATTATTAAAAATCGACCTACTGACATTATATCATCAAACGAAAAATCAGTCCGAGTGGACTGATTTTTCTATTTTACAATCCTAATTTTTTTACTACCGCAGCATATCGCTTTGGGTTTTTCTTTTCCAAATACTTTAAATGAGTTCGACGGTCAGCCACCATACCAAGTAAACCTCGGCGTGAGTGATTATCCTTTGGGTTTTTCTTTAAATGAGAAGTAAGTTCATCAATTCGCTTGCTTAAAACAGCCACTTGGACTTCGGCAGAACCGGTGTCCTTGTCGTGGACAGCAACTTCCTTGATAATCTTAGCTTTTTTGGTTTTTGTCAGCATTTATAGAGTCTAGCACACTTCTTTAAAAATTGCAAGGGCTACTTTCCCTCGGCAATTTCAATTAACCTAGAGAGCTTTGGATCCCTATTTACGTTGTGGGGCGGAAAATTAATTCCTGACACTACTCTGAATAGCTCAGCACTGTCTTGTGTTGATGTTACTTGGTCGGAAATTTGTTTTAAATTTATACCATGTTGTATTTCGCCCATTGTTTTTGCCAGTTCAATCTCTTCTGTAATAAATCGATTTAGAATCTTCTTTGCCCTTTCTATCGGGAACACGCCATCAATTGCTTGATATTCTGAATCTAGTGCGCCAACAACTTCTTCCGTCTCAATTTCTTTTTGGCGTAAGATTTTTTCGGCTTTTTGTTCACGTTCTATTTCGTCTGCATCAGCAACATCAATACTTTCATCGTTGCTCATCCCAAAGAAATTATTAATTTCATTAAACATAAATTAATTATATCAAATCTTATATAAAAGAACAGCCCCGCACTCGCGTGCGGGGCTCTTCACCGACGCTGAGTCGATGGTGCCAGGGCATGGCGCCCTAGCTTGAGGCTGCAAACTACGACGCAGCGGACTCTTCGATTTTTGCCAACGTCAGCTGGGGGTCTGGCGGACTGGTTCGCCATTTCACATCACCGGGTACCGGCGGGTGACTATTGGCAATCCGAATCTTCATCGTGCTGTGGCCACGATTTACGATCGCATGAGCCATTTTTGCGGGTATTGATTCTTCGTCACCCATCTTCATCTCGATGGTTTCGATCTTACCGTCCAGACCCTGGATGTGAAGTTCGATTGAGTCGACTCCACCCACCACCTGAACGGTCTTTGTGCGCGATTCGCACACGTGAGTCTCTGTCGCGGTGTGATGTGGTAGATCGATCAAGGCAATCAAGTCCGTCATCGTCGTGTGGAATCGGTGGTTGGGCTTGGTGATCAGAATCTCGCGCCCGGTCAACGTTTGTTCGACCGGACGACCTTCTGTCAGGCCGTGCAGTTCCCCATAAACATCTTCCAAACTAAACATAACTTCTCCTTCGTGAACTCTAACCCGCTTCTGGCGAGCTAGCTTTGGTGGGTGTGCTCCCTATACGTTAAACATTACTCCATCAAGCACACTTGTCAATAATATTGTGCGACATGATATAATTGAAAACGAAATGAATTTAGTTGAATTAAAAAGACAATTTTTGGAATATGTCGAAATCGAAAAAGGCCGAGCGGTAAAAACCGTCATTAATTACGATCACTATTTGTCGATTTTTTTGGAACAAACAAAATTAACTAATCCAAAAGATATTACCAACGAAAAAGTGCGCGAGTTTCGCATTTGGCTTAATCGTCAGCCTGGCTCAAAAGCCTCAGGTGGGCAGATGACCAAACGAACACAGAATTATTATTTGATTGCGCTACGATCCTTTCTAAAATTTTTAGCGAAACGCGGTATCACTTCCCTACCGGCTGATAATATTGAACTGGCTAAAACTGGCGAACGTTCAATTGATGTGGTTTCCAAGCAAGAATTATTGCGCTTACTTGAAGCCCCAGATAAAGAAGAAAATCTAGAACGTCGCGCGCGCGATAAAGCGATTTTAGAATTATTATTTTCAACTGGTTTGCGTGTGTCCGAACTTTGTTCCCTTTCCAATGATTTAGATTTGCGTCAAGATGAATTTTCGATTCGTGGAAAAGGTGGAAAGGTTCGCGTGGTTTTTTTATCCGAGCGGGCCAAGGTGGCGATCAAAGCTTATCTGGCTTTACGAAAAGATTTGTCTGATGCGATGTTTGTTCCCCTTTCAGACGATGCAGTAAAAAAGAATAAAGAAATTTCCAAAGGTTTAGACAGTCGTTCCATTGAAAGAATCGTAAAACGTTATGCCACTATAGCTGGAATTACCAAAAAAATTACCCCACACGTAATTCGTCACTGTTTTGCCACCGACTTACTTTCCAACGGTGCTGATTTACGTAGTGTTCAAGCCATGCTCGGTCATGCTAATATTGCCACGACGCAAATTTATACTCACGTCACCGATAAACACTTGCGTGACATTCATAAAAAATTTCACGACAAGGGCTAGTAATCTAAGTTTGTGTTAAAATATAACCATGAAAAAAACTTTGATAGTTTTGGTTATTATTTTATTAGTAATTGTTGGTTATAAATTTTATTTAAGTAAAAAGGTTACTCCATTGCCTGACGGCACGATTGTTGTTTCAACCAGTACGCCGGTTAACAGAATTACTGATCCTGGTCTATATACTTTTGCCACTCAACACGATGGTGTGACCAGGACATGGAAGGTATTTGTGCCAAAAAATTACCAGGCAAGCGTGAAATACCCAACTATTTTTGTTTTTCATGGCGGTGGAGGTAGTGCCGACTCAATTTCAAATGAAACAAGATTTAATGTTGCCGCGGATAATCGAAATATTTTGCTGGTTTATCCAAACGCAACCGAGGGCGTAAATAAATGGAACACTGGACCGCGTAAAGACATGAAGCATGATGGAAGCACGGCTGATGACTCTGGTTTTGTTCGAAAAGTTTTAGCTGATGTTACAAAACGTTTTAATGTAGATACCAAAAAGATTTATGCAACCGGTTTCTCTAATGGCGGTATGTTTACGTTTAGAATGGCTTGTGAAATGGCTGATATTTTTGCGGCGATTGCTCCGGTTGGCTCACGTTTGATGGATCATCCGTGTGAACCAGTGCGACCCGTCCCTATGTTGTTTGCGGTGGGCGATGCTGATCCCCTGTTACCTTTTGAGGGCGGTCCGGTTTCGGATACTATCCCCTCTATAATTAAACCAAAAGATACTTTTAAATCTGCTAAGGTGGTTCTTGATGCTTGGAAGAATAAAAATAGCTGTACTGATGAATCGGTTGTCACTTTTGATAAAGGTGATACGACTTGCGAGACATACAACAAGTGTCAGCCCGGTGCCGAAATTACGTTTTGTGTTGTAAAGGATGGTGGTCATACTTGGCCGGGTGGAACTTATGGTGGTTTTAAAAAGCAGTCGGTGGAAGATGCTTATGCTAAATTAGTTGGTAAAATTTCCAAAGATTTTGACGCAACAAATGAAATTATTACTTTCTTTCTTAAATATTCATTAGCCACTGAACCGGTTATAAATGTAAGCGAGGGTAAACAAACTGCTTTTAACTATAATTCAGGAGATACCGAGCGAAGTTATATCGCCTACTCTCCTATTAAATATAACAAAAAACAACCGACGGCGGTTGTTTTTAACTTTCACGGTGGTGGCGGTAGCGCGGTAAATCAAATGCAAACTAGCCAAATGAATCTTACAGCAGACAAATATGGATTTATCGTAATTTATCCAGAAGGTACACCAAATAAACTTGGCCCGGCTCATAGAACTTGGAATGCTATCGGTTGTTGTGGTAATGCCGTGGAAAATAATGTTGACGATATTACTAACTTCAAAGATTTGTTAAACGATGTAAAGGAAAACTTCAATATTGATCCTAAGAAAGTTTTTGTCACTGGTCATTCCAATGGAGCAATGATGGCCGAGGTTTTAGGTTGTGCTTGGGCGGATAAAATTGCCGCTGTCGGTTCAAACGCTGGTGGTTTGTATTATCCGGATTGTAAGCCTGTTCGCCCAGTGCCAATTATTATGTTCCACGGTGTTGAAGATACAGCATATCCATATGATGGCGGAACAATTACCTTTGATACTTTAAAAAATAAACCAGAATATCCGAGCGCTGAAGATAATGCCTTTAATTGGGCCAGTCGAAATGATTGTCAGGATGAAACAGATATTACTTTGGAGGTTGGAGGTGTGGTCTGCGAAACATACAGTGCTTGTAAAAACAAGGCAGATGTTGGTCCAAGTTCTGTTAAAGAATTGGAATCACCAAAACCTGGCAGTCCGTCATCACAAAATTTTGTACCTATTAAACAACAAGCACCTTTTTCGTCTGAGAAAAGTGTTCAGAGGTCTTTCCAAGACAACCAAGCCACACAGAGTAGTAACAAAATTAAACCA
>CAZLLX010000037.1:0-4770 GCA_964560805.1 uncultured Candidatus Saccharibacteria bacterium
AATATCCTTGCTTTCAAAGACAAATTGTGCTATAAATGATGTCTTGTGGGAAATATCAAGAATAGAGTAAATCATCAAATAAAAAGCCCTGAGATTCGGGTAATTGGCCCTAACGGTGAAAATTTTGGTGTTTTATCTGTTCGTGAGGCATTAAACAAGGCAAGCGAAGCTGGCCTGGATCTGATAGAAATATCAGCCAATGCTGTTCCCCCAGTGTGCAAAATCGTGGATTTCGGTAAATTTCAATACGAAGAAAAGAAAAAGCAAAAAACTGCCAAAGCCAAGGTTAAGAATATTGAAACCAAAAGCTTGCAAGTAAAGATTGGAACCGACGAACACGATTTGGAATTGAAAGCTAAAAAGGCGTCAGAATGGTTGGCCGAAGGTCATCGCATCAAACTTGATTTGTTCTTGATCGGACGCTCCAAGTTTATGAAGGTTGATTTTCTTAATGAAAGATTAGAACGATTATTAAAACTTATAACTGAAAAATACAAAATAGCCGAACCACCTAAAAAAGGTCCTAAGGGTATGAGTATGGTTATAGAAAAAGCATAATTTATTAACAAAAAGATGAAAACAAATAAATCATTCACCAAAAGACTTCGAGTGACTCGCCGTGGTAAAATCATTGGCCGAGTAGCTGGTCAAAACCACTTTAACTCTAAAGAGTCTCGCCGAAGCCAAATGGCCCGACGCCGTACAGTAAACGTACATTTTAGCAACAAAGCCAAAGCAAGATTCCTTGTTGGTGCTTAATTAACAATTTTAATATACTACAATGCCAAGAGTAAAAAGAGGTGTCCTAAAGACCAAAAACCGTAAGAATATTTTGAAGCAAGTTAAAGGTTATCGTTTCGGACGATCAACCAAAGAAGCAATGGCAATCGATGCTTTGATGCATGCTGGTGCTCATGCTTTCACCCACCGCCGAGATAAAAAAGGTTATGCTCGTCGATTATGGAATGTAAAAATTAACGCGGCCCTACGCCCAGCCGGCCTATCATACAGCAAATTCATCGGCGTTATTAAAAAGAAAGGAATTGAGGTTGATCGAAAAATTCTAGCCAACTTGGCGGAACACAATCCTGAAACTTTCAAAAGAATTATTGCTTCAGTAAAATAAAACTCCTAATCAAAAAACCTCTCGAATCGAGAGGTTTTTTGATTTTAAAATTCCAACTCCACCGTCTCTCCATACTCTGGATGGACAGCATTCACGCCCAAATTATCGCGAATTTTTTGAACTAAAAATAATGAGGATTTTGGTTCACCCATTACCACAAAGACTTTCTTTAGCTTGCCAGATTCAGAGGCCTTGGCTACAAAATCAAGTAAATTATCTGAATCTTTATGCGAAGAATAGCCACCAATTGAATCGATCTTGGCTCGTACTTCTTTTTCTTCACCAAAGATAGTCACTTTCTTCGCACCGTCTTGTAACTGTCGGCCCAAGGTTCCAACCGATTGATAGCCTACAAACAAAATCGTGGCACTAGGATTAGACATATAATGCTTTTCATGCAAAATCACCCTTCCCCCAGCTGACATACCCGAACCAGCAATAATTATTTTAGGGTTTGGCACCGCCTCAATTGCCAGAGATTCCTGACTTTGAATTGTAAACTTTAACCTTGGAAAGGAAAAAATATTATCACCTGCCGCTATATCAGCCTTAACCTTATCATTAAAATCCTGAGTATAATTCTTGTAGACCTCGGTTACTTTGGCCGCCAATGGTGAATCAATAAAAACTGGAATCTGCTGTTTAATTGCTCCGGTTTCAAATAACTCGTTCAATTCATAAATAATCATCTGAGTTCGTTCTAAAGAAAAGGCAGGGATTATTAGGGTGCGATGATTCTTGATGGTCTCTTCTATAACACTTTGTAGTTTTTTCTTGCGAGCATCTTTTGGTGGATGATTTCTGTCTCCATAAACACTTTCCATCAAAAGATATTTTGCATCAGTAATTTCTTCGGTATCTTTAAGAAGGACTGACGGTGAATTACCCAAGTCACCAGTAAAGACAATTTTCTCGCCGTTATAGGTAATTTCAATCATACAAGAGCCAAGGATATGACCCGAGTCCTTGAAATAAACACTAACCTCATCATTCAAATTAAAGCTGGTATGATATGGTTTTACTTGCCATAGACGAAAAGCTGATTCAACATCCTGGGGTTCGTATAATGGCAGTATTCCTCGGTGTCGGGCTTCATTCGCCAGAAGATGAACGGTATCATCAAGTAGTAAGCGCGACAAATCATGTGTCTCGGGATTACTAATTATTTTCCCCACAAAACCATCTTTAACTAATTTTGGAATTCGTCCGATATGATCGGTATGAGCGTGTGTCACTAAAAGATAATCAATCGTTTTTGTATCATACAAAAAAGGTGTTCGGTTCACTTGATCAGCTCCTTCGTCACCCTGCACCAAACCGCAGTCAATTAAAATTCGTAAACCACCAATCTCTAAAAGAAAATTGGCACCTGTAGTGGTTCCAGTACCCCCATAAAATGATAGCTTAGCTTTATTATTGGACACGATCGTGATTTATTAAACCAATTTTGTTATAAACAGAAATAGCATCATCGACCATAATCGGCTGATGGATTACATTCTTATTACTTTTTCTTTTTATAAAATACATATAAGCAATGATTCCACCAATCACATCACACAATAAATCAGTAGCCGTATTTAAACCATAACCGGCATCATTTATAAAAGTGGTACCCGTTAAGTTTTCAGCCAATTCCCATAAAATACCAAACAAAGCTGAGGCCACCAAAGCAATCAACAAGCTTTTGGTTTTATATTCGAGCATTGAATTTATTTGATTCAAATAAGTTGCCAACCATAGAAAGACTGAGCCAACCCACATTCCCCCCAAAATATGGACAACAATACTCATCCAAGGAAATGACCAATACCAAGAAAAATAAGAGCTAAGCAAATGGAGAACAATTAAAACCACCAAAACTACGAGAGAAAATGGGAATGGCTTGATCTTGAACATAGCAATATTATATCAAATTCTTGAAAATAAAAAAACCGCCAGAGGCAGTTTCTTTATTGGAGTTACCATAGAGTATTCCCCAGGAAAAAATTCCAGGTGGGTGTCCGCAGATAGACAACCAAGGTTGCTACCGATTTAAGACTCCCTAAAGATTTAATTAAGCTAGAAAATACTCTCAATAACTCCTCTATAATTATACACCCACCAAAACACCTGACAATAGAAATTTACTCTAAAATGTTGTCTAAGTTTACATCATGAATGATTGTGTCCTGAGCCAAGCGATACTTAATGATTTCAGTTGGTTTAAACCAAAGATTAATCTCGTTTTTTGCCTCATCGACAGAACCAGAGGCGTGGACAATGTTTCGGATTGAACGATCTTCTGAATCAGCAATTTGATATGAATCCGTCACAAAGTCCCCACGGATCGTTCCCACATCTGAAACTAAGGGTTCAGTTCCACCAGTAATCTTTCTTACAATTCCAACCGCATGTTGACCTTCCCAAATCATTACCACCACTGGTCCGCAAGTTAGATATTTTTCTAAACGTTTCAAAATTCCTTCACCAGCCTTAATTGGATCAGAATATGGCGCCACCAAACCCTTGCTGGCATAGCCAATGATTGATTTTTCTCCCACCTTACGAAGCCATTCTGGATCAAGAGTATAATGCTTGGTCACGGTCTCCTTATCTGGCACCATCATTTTCAAGGCAACTAATTTCAAACCGGCTCTTTCATAACGCTTAATCACTTCCCCAATCAAGGTTCTCTGAACACCATCAGGTTTAATAATTACCATTGTTTGCTCTCTTTTTAAATGTTCGGCATTTTTCATATTAATTTGATTTGGGGTTAAATTTTAAATGGACTAACTGGAATATCTTTATTAAGTGGTTCAACCGGCTTTTTTTCATACTTCTTCATTATCTCTTCCTCAACTAAATTTCGCTCTCGACCAAATTTCAGATATGATAATTCTTTAATTTTATTAACCAAAGAGACATCACCTCGCGGAGGAAATGGCACAAACAAGCTGAATGGTTTGACGGGTCGACCATTAGACAACATCTTCAAATAACAATTTAAGTTATCAACATTCATTAAATCTTTGGCGGCAAAAACCGGAGAAAATTGTTTTTCTAAATACTCGGCGTCTTCAGAACTGACGCGAAAAGCCGAAATGGAACCGACGTTACCAAAGACAGAGTCTCTGATCCCCTCTTCCAACTGGGCAATAAATTGATGAGCCACAGTTAATGATAATTTATATTTTCTGGCCTCAGACAAAATCGAAGAAATCGAACTGGTGGTCACGTTTTGGAACTCATCAATATAAAGATAGAATGGTGGCAAATCAGAACCAAATGAGTCCACACGGGACAAGGCTGACATCAAGATTTTACCAACAATAATCAAACCAATCAGGTTAGCATTAATATCACCCAAGCGACCCTTGGAAAGATTCACCAGCAGAATCTTTTTCTTATCCATTATTTCCCGGAAATTAAAAGCTGATTTTTCCTGAGAAATAATTGGTCGCATAATATCGTTTTGCAAAAACACGTCGAACTTGCTGACGATATAAGGCACGATGTTAGCCAAAGAAGCCTCTCCACCAGCTTTTTCAGCAATTTCTTTCCAGAATTGCACCACCAGTGGATTTTTACACTTTGAAATTTTTAGATCTCGGAATTGTTTGTTTGAAAGAACGCGCGACACATCAAGTAAGGTGTTACCG
>CAZLLX010000038.1:0-4749 GCA_964560805.1 uncultured Candidatus Saccharibacteria bacterium
ATCGAGAACAAAGAAGAATCTTTATTAAAAAGAGATTTCGTTTTTTATCTGATGTTAACAGCCATTTGTCTTTCGCTTGTGCTAACTGGTGCTGGATTATTCGCTTTTGATTATCCAAATCTGTAAAAAGCTAAATTTCGATTAGACAAAATGCTTTTTTCTTGTTATATTCTTTGGCATATCCGCCCATAGCTCAGTCGGTAGAGCAGCTCCCTTTTAAGGAGAAGGTCGTAAGTTCGATTCTTACTGGGCGGACAAAAAATATTTTACAAAACATCAGTTTTTGTATATAGTTTATTATATGAAAAAATATCTTTTGGGTGTTTTGATAACATCCACTTTATTTATTAGTTCGGTTTTTATTAATCCAAGTCCAGTTCAAGCTGATGGCTTGTCTTTATCCAATTTGATTCAGATCCTAATACAAGTTGGCGCGATTGCCCCAGACAAAGTTGAGGCGGCTAACTTGTTACTAAGTATTTTGGATACAGACAGCAACACTCACAGTACTACCACAATCAAGGCTAAACACGCTGGTGGTGGCGGTGGTGGAAGCGGTGGACACGCCCATCCTGTGTATTCCATTATTTACAACGGAAACAATAATGATGATGGTGGTGTTCCTGTCGAAAGCCGAACCTATATGACAGACTCGTCAGTAACTGTAAAAGATAATTACAACGGACTAACTCAGTCTGGTTATAATTTTTGGAAATGGAATACTGTACCAAACGGATCAGGAACAGACTATTTACCTGGTTCTACCCTAACCATGGGCACTTCGGACGTTGAATTATACGCTCAGTGGTTTCCAATTACGAACCTATCAATCTCAATTGACCCTTCTTCTCCCGCCGAATCTTATGTACAAGTTTCTGATACGGACGCGACCGAAATGATTGTGCTTCGAGCGAGCCTTCATGCAACTGGTGGTAATTTAAATGTTGATTCGCTAAACATTACTCTTAATGCTTCAACCAGCGCGGCCACACTCTCTGATATAATTGAGAGTGTTTCAGTCGCTACCAGCTCGACCATATTAGCAAGCAGCACCGCCATAAACGGAACAAGCAACCAAAATTTAACCCTTAACCTAAACACACCAATTACGATTGCCGCCGGAGATACTCAAATAGTTTATGTCGCTGTGAACGTTAAACCAATGACGGACTTTGTTAATAACGATTCAATCAATATCTCAATTGACGGAGCTGAAGCTTCTGATACCGAAAATTTTGCTTCAGTTGTTAACGGTTCAGCCCAGGGTGCAGATCAAATATTATATGATCGCATGATATTGGTTGGAGTTAACAGCACTTCTGGTGTTATTACTTCAAACGATGGTCCCGCAAATGATTCAGTCACCTATACTGTTAGCTTAACAGTTGAAGCGTTGGGAGATGATTTTTACCTAAGTAATTCCACCACCACGGCGTTTAGCTATTTACACACCGGTACCACGCCAACAACAAATCAGGCACTTCTATCTGCTTTGGATTCAGTTGTTCAGGACGACAATTCAACTTTTACTTACTTCTATGTTGCCGATGGTGATTCACGAGACTTTACTTACACCGTTATTTTGACTGCTTCAACCACGGCTTCAACCGTATCAAACTTCAAGATATCTGATTTGGGTTATGGTGTTGATCCAAATATCATATCTTCATTCGGTGAGATTGAAGACTCGGCCGTAAATGGTTCGAAGCTATTAGACTAAAAAGGTGATTTTGGACGAAACAAGAAAAAACTAGACAGCCTAATCAGTGTCCTGAGCCAAACCAATAGTATTAATAGGATCTAATTAATTACAAAACCGGGCGCCCATCGCCCGGTTTTTTGATGCCGTTTGCAAAATACCTCCTTTCGATATCTCTTGCTTCCCCAGCATCAGTTTCCGTTTAGTGTCACCTCTGATGCCCCAGACGGCATCAAGAGCACGCGGACAAGTGCTCTCTTTCTGCGCTTAGAGTCGCAACCGACTCTGTATAATTTAATATTATTCACCAATCAAATCTTTGTCAAAATAATTTATTTTGACAATTCTTTTTCGATTTGTTTCTTAAGAGTATTTAAATCGGTTACTTCTACTCCATTCAAGAAAATAGTTGGAGTTTTATTTAAACTCAAGCTTGTCGCGTCTTGTAAATCAGCTTTGATCTTGGCTTGATATTTATGCATTTGAATATCTAATCGGAATTGAGCAGTATTTAACTTTAATTCTGTAGCATATTTTGTAAAAACATCTAAAGGTTCAGAAACTTTTTCCCACTCAGCTTGATTCTTATAAAGCAACTCGCCCATCTCCCAGAATTTTCCTTGAGCGGCTGCCGCCTCGGCAGCCTCGGCTGAAATCACCGCATTAGCGTGTTGAGACAAAGGAAAATTTCGATAAACATAATTAAAATCAGGATTTGTTTTAAATGAATCAGCAATTTCTTTTACGTAAGGTGAAATAGCGGCGCAAGCTGGACATTGATAATCGGCAAATTCCACCAAGGTTACTTTAGCCCCAACCTTACCAGTCATCTGACTATCAGCTTTTACTAACAAAGCTGGATCTTTAACTACAACAGTTGTTTTTGGACCAAACCAAACAAATAAACCCAATATCACAACACAAGCCAAAACGATAGAAACAATAATTTTTACTTCACTACTTATTTTCATATTTTTTATAGATTACAACAATAAAATCGATTACCATAAAAGCAATTAATGACAGAAGCGGGATAGTGATTATACCAAATAACTGCAGATTATCACTCTTGCACGACACGCCGTTCACACAAGGGATAAAACCTTCTGGAACTATTCCCCAGTAAAGCAAATTATGAAAAATTGCAATCAAGGTGCCGATAACTGCCAAGGGCATAATATAACAACCGGCCGAACGGTCTTTTTTAAAGATTCCAACCAAAGAAATTATAACTATCGGATACATAAAAATTCTTTGATACCAACACAATAAACACGGCGCCCACTGCAAAATCGCACTAAAATACAGACTGATAATCATGGCAATAAATGATACCCCAAACACCAAGTACAAATAATTCTTTTTTATAAAATTAATCATTAGTTTATTATATCAAATTTTAAGAATAAACTTCTCAAGCGCCACGGCAAAATCAATTTCACCACGATGGGCGCGGTGATACATATGAAATAGCTCGGCGGACATTTCTTTGAGCTTGGCCACGCCATAATTTTTAGCAAAAGCTTTGGCCTTGCCGTAAACAAACGGATTAAGGCCGGCTTGATCAGCATCAGAACTTCTGGCGGCCGATAACATTGATTTTACCTGCCAAAATAGAATCGCGTGCACTTCTTCCGAAGCAACTGATTCCCGCAAGGCATCTTGATACAGAGCCCATAATTGTCTTTTATTTTTTTCACCCAAAGCATCGGCAAATTCAAAGAAGTCAATTTTTTCACCTTTAGCTGCCAGCTTTTCTTTTTTATTTAATATTTTTTCTGGTTTCGTAAATTCCTCAACTTTTGTTGCATACTTGGTAAATTTTTCTAATTCTTTTTTATTTAATTTTGCCTCAAGAAAAACAAAGAAGCTTGGTGAGGTGGAAATATCTTTTAATTTCTTTAGTACGATTTCAGCCCTTTCCTCTTCATCACATAATCGGTCCGCCAAAACTATTGAGGCAGAGTAAAATAAACCCTGACTAGCAATCAGTTCATCTAATTTCGCCTCGGAAAAATTATCAGAGTTCAAACGAAAAAATTCGGCACCTTGATGCTTTTTCTTGGCCGCTTCAATATTCTTTAAAGCTGTCGCTCGGGCTTTGTTTGTATCGGTTCCATGAAACAGGAAAAACATAGTTTAACTATAACCTATTAGCGGATTTTTTCCATCTCTCCCCAGTTTTCACCAACAGCAATTTCAGCTTGGCAAATTACCCCTTTGGTTTCTTTTGGATCAATCACGCTTTCCATAATTTTCTTGATTTTAGGTGCTAATTCTTTCACTTTATCTTCTTTTATTTCGTAAACTAATTCGTCATGAACTTGAAGAAGTAAATGAGCAGTGTCGGGCGCATTTGATTTAAGAAACTCACTCACCTTAATCATAGCAAGCTTTACAATATCCGCCCCCGTTCCCTGCACCGGCGCGTTAATCGCCATACGTTCAGCCATAGCGCGAATAAATGGAACCTTGGATCGTAGCCCTTCAAAATAACGTCGGCGACCAAAGAAAGTTTCCGTATAGCCCAAACGAATTGCATCCGCTTTTGTTTGATCAAGATACTTGGCCAGGCCACTAAACTTGGCAAAATAATCATCATAAAACTTTTGCGCTTCAGCTCGATCGGTACCCAAATTCACTTTCAAAGCACTGACACCCATACCATACATAATGCCAAAGTTAATTATCTTGGCGCGACGGCGCATCTCTTTATCAACTTTTTCAAGCGGTACACCAAACACTTCAGCGGCCACCGCGGTGTGCACATCTTCGCCCGCTTTAAAAATTTCAATTAATTTTTTATCGCCAGAAAGAAAGGCACCAATACGTAATTCAACCTGAGAATAATCAAAGGCGACTAGTTTATAACCCTTAGTTGCCTCAAACGCCCGACGAATTTCTCGGCCCAAATCAGTTCGATTAGGAATGTTTTGTAAATTAGGATCAGCCGAAGACATTCGCCCGGTAGTGGTTCCAGTTTGTAAAAACTTAGCGTGCAAGCGTCCATCATCCGTCACCATATTTGGAATATTATCAATATAAGTAGA
>CAZLLX010000039.1:0-4575 GCA_964560805.1 uncultured Candidatus Saccharibacteria bacterium
GTAGGACACAGCTCTCTGAAAGCTGTTATCTTGGTTCGAATCCAAGTCCCGCAGCTACGTAAAATAATTAGAAAAACAAATGGAATTACTTTGGAATATTTATGAGGTGGAATCTTCAAAAAATCAACTACACGGTATAAAACTTCGAGGGACAATTAGAAAATTCACGATTGAAAATAACATTAACTGTCTAGTTGAAAACGCATCCGACAAAGAAAACGTTGTAAGATTCGCTCTACTTGAAGAAAAAAATCTAGAATCTTTATTAAGTTTTATTAATAAACTAATTCCCGATGCAAAAATAACTTTGGTCTTAAATTCGATACCCAATCCCGTCCTATCAAAAGTTAAGGTTAACGATCTTAATAGATATTAAATTTAATGCAAGAGTATACCGCCACCATTGAGATCCCAAAAGGATGCGATCGAAGAATACACATGTCTTACGACAAAAGTGGTTTTATCGACCTTGGATCTATTAAAGAACAAATTCCTATTAATGAGGGAGTTATGCCAGTGCACTATGGCTATATCAATAACACAATTAATAAGATTGAGGGGGATGAAATAGATGTTCTGGTCTTTTCAAATAAAGATTTCAAGACAGGTGATCAAGTTGAAATTAAAGTTATTGGTATGATTACCAGAGCTGATGGCGATCATAAAATTATTGCCATAGACGAAACGGTTGATGATGAGGTTTTCAATTCCCTACCCGAACAAGAGAAAAAGCTAATTCTAGACTATTTTGGTTACAAATCACCAATTATTTCTATTGATTCAAAAGAATCGGCGATTCTTTCTCTAAATAAGTAACGGCTTATTTCTCACCCGCCCATTCCGACATAAATTGTTTAACAAAATCTTCAATGTAATGATGTCTAGCTTTGGCAATCATCTGACCAGTTTTGGTATTCATATTATCTCCAAGCTTTAGTAATTTAAGAAAGAAATGATGTAAAGCACTTGGATCTTTGGTTTCAAAATTATATTTTTCAGCTAAAGGAATATCTGGTAACCACATCGGAATATTAAAGTGGCCACAATATGTGAAGCAACGACCAATACCAATCGCTCCAATGGCATCAATTCTATCAGCGTCCTGCAGGATTTTTGTTTCTAAATCTAAATCAAGTTTACCGTCAGCAAAATTATACACCTCGTGATACTTCACGCAATTCAATATTTTATCAATTTGATTCTTTGTAAGAAGATCTTCAGTCAACAATTCTGACACCCTTGGTAGCGACTCTTCGGGACTTACGTTTTTATTTGAACCAGAGTCCATCAACCGATGGATATCATGCACTAAAGAAGCTACACCAATAATTATTTTGTCCCCACCCTCACCCTCTTGGATTTTAAGTGCTAAGTTAAAGACACGCTTTAAATGATAAAAATCATGACCTGATGATTCAGAATCAAATAACTTTTTCACTCGATCTTCGATAGTTTTGAATATTTTATCCTCGTTCATCCCTATTAAGCGGTTAAACTTTCAAGTACTTCTTCACCGCCAAGTAGCTGGCAATACCGCCAAGCAAGATACCAGAACCAAAAATGATTAAGAAAATTTCGCCAAAGTTTCGAAGATAGAAATCAAATAAATCTAGACCGATAAAGAAATTTTTTGAAAGACTACCAAGCCAGAGAGTGAGACCAAAAAAGACAATCATCACCAAAGTAGCCGAAACAATACCATAAAGAATACCAGAAACCACAAATGGCCCCTTCACATATCGGCCAGAAGCACCCACCAATCTCATCACGGAAATTTCATCCTTAGAGATAAAAATAGCCAAGCGAATCGTGTTAAAAGTAATCACAATTGAAATGATTAAGAACAAAACAGCCAACCAAAAACCAAATTTATTGGCCGCGGTGGTAATCTTTGTTAGTTTATCAATCACCGCACGGTTTTGATAATAATTAACCTTTTCAATAATCGGATTTCCACCACCGTTTACTAAATCTGAAGTGTTCAAGAATTTGGCAATCCCCTCGTATTGAGATGGCTCTTTGGCTTTTACGCTTAATGAAGCGGTTAAAGGATTATCACCAAGTTCTTCCAGCGCCTGCAAAGTGGTCGCATCGTCTTTATGGCGTTCTTTAAAATTAATCAAGGCTTGATCCTTGGAAGTGTAATTTACAACGGCCACTTCGGATAAACTTTCAATTGATTTCTTTAGACTAAAAATATCAGCTTCACTAGCATTTGAAACAAAATAAACATCAATATCAACTTTATTTTTAATTTCCTCAAGCGAATATTTTAAAACAGCGCTTAAGAAAATAAGCGAAGTAATCATGAATAAAGTGATAAACATCACGACCATTGATGATAAGGAAACAAAACCGTTTCTCCAGAAATTAGTGACTCCCGCTCGCAAAACTCTTTTTACTTTTGTTAAAAACATATATTTTATTATAAAACGTAACTACCCTTTTTATCATCGCGAATAACTTTACCATCCTGCATACTGATCACTCGTTTATTCAAAATATCAACAACACCTCGGTTATGAGTCGTAATTATCACAGTAGTTCCAAGATCATTTATCTTTTTCAAAATTTGAATAATTTCAAAAGTGTTACCAGGATCAAGATTTCCGGTTGGCTCATCAGCAATAATCACATCTGGTTGATTCACAATCGCTCGGGCAATTGCCACGCGTTGTTTTTCACCGCCAGACAGTTCATGGGGAAAACTATGAATTTTTTTCGCCATATCCACCAACTCTAAAACATGTGGCACATCGGCTTCAATTTCCTCTTCGGTTCGGCCGGCCGCTTCCATGGCAAAAGCGATATTTTCGTAAACAGTTTTATTTGGCAGCAAGCGAAAATCCTGAAAAACCGTACCGATTCGTCGGCGTAAATTAGTAATTTCTTTACCTTTTAATTTATGAACTTCAACTGATTCGTAGAATACCTTACCTTTAGTAGGTTTTTCCTCAGCCAAGATCATTTTAATCAAAGTGGTTTTGCCGGCACCCGAATGACCCACAATGGAAACAAATTCTTTTGGTTCAATGGTCAAAGACACATCAGAAAGAGCGACTGAATCATCAGAATAGACTTTGGAAACTTTATCAAAATAAATCATTACCTAACTATTGTATCAAAAATAATTCAATGTCACCAGACAAAACATCATCTACCTTAGCGGTTTCCACATCGGTGCGATGATCTTTGACCATTTTATAAGGATGCAGCACATAAGAACGAATCTGATTTCCCCATTCAATCGAAGTGGTTTTAGAAACAGACAAGCCTTTTTCTTTCAAAGCCAGGTCTTCTTCTTGTTTAGCAAATAATTTACCTTTCAAAATCATTAGGGCTTTTTCTTTGTTTTGAGCTTGCGAACGTTCACTGGTCGAACGTACAGAAATACCAGTTGGCACGTGAATAATTCGAACAGCGGTTTCACGCTTGTTCACATTCTGTCCACCAGGGCCACCAGCCCGAGAAAGTTCAACTCTTAAATCACTTTCCAAAATTATCAGGTCGGTATTTTTTTCTAATTTTGGCACAAATTCAACTAATGAAAATGAAGTTTGACGCAAGCTTTTCGCATTAAATGGTGATAAACGTACCAAACGATGTACACCTGATTCCCCTTTCATTTTACCGTACACACCACTACCAGAAACTTCTAAAGTAATGTTGCGATAACCTCCGTGATCGTTTTCATTTTCATCCAAAATTTTATAAGACCAACCTTGTTTATCAAAAAACTTTAAATACATTTGCAGTAACATTTTTGAAAAGTCTTCGGCATCATCGCCGCCGGCGCCAGATAAAATAGTTAAAATGGCATCACCTTTATCATATTTACCAATCCCACTAATTTCGGCTTTTAAATCAGCGATTTGCTTAATAATTGCTTGAGCTTGATTTTTATCAGCCCAAAAATCTGGCGAAATCATCTTCGCTTCAAGTTCGGCCAATAATTGTTTTTTTATTTCTATACTATCCATGAGCCACCTCCGAGGATCGAACTCGGGACCCCGTCTTTACGAAAGACGTGCTCTACCAACTGAGCTAAGGTGGCAAGTTCTAATATATTTTATCACTTCTTGGACAAACCCCGGCAAATTTTTTGGATTAAACCAGGACCTTCATAAATCATACCGGTAATCATATGAATCAAATCCGCTCCAAGATCAAATTTAACTTTGGCATCTTCATAAGAAAAAACTCCGCCACAACCGATAATGGTAAATCGATTCTGATATTCTTTTTTTGTCAAAGCAATCAATTCGTTCGAGCGACTAAAACATGGTCGGCCAGATAAACCGCCACGATATTCGCTAGGCACCGGATCCCGTTTATCAAGGGTGCTATAGTCTTTGTTTAGATTTCCAACAATCACACCCTGCACATTATGGTGATCAAGTACGCCAAGTAACTGAACAAAAACATTATCCAAAACATTGATTGGCATTTTCACATAAAGCGGTTTACTTCGAGCGATTTTATCAAGTTCAATGAAAAGTTTTGATAATAAATCAGCTGTGGTAAAAGGCTCGCCACCACAAGTATTTGGGCATGAAATATTAATTGTATAGTAAT
>CAZLLX010000040.1:0-4574 GCA_964560805.1 uncultured Candidatus Saccharibacteria bacterium
AAAATTCAACTTGAATGGATTAATGGCCCAATCACTGCCACCATTATAAAAGATGGAGCTATTGATAGGGCCTTTGGTACGGGCGTAATGACCATCACCCCTTGGCACGATCCAGTTGATTTCGGTATTGCCGAACGACACAATTTGGAAAAAGAACAAATTATTGATGAGGGTGGAAAATTGCTTCCAATTGCTGGTGAATTCGCTGGTATGCACATTACCAAAGCCCGGGCCTTAATTATTGAAAAATTAAAATCCAAAGGTCTAGTAGAAAAAGTTGATGAAAATTATAAACACGTTGTTCGAACTTGTTATAAATGTGGCACCACTATTGAACCGCAAATAAAAAATCAGTGGTTTGTTCGAATGAAACCTTTAGCTGATGAAGCCTTAAAGAAAATAAAGGCGGAGGAGATTTCTTTTCTTCCCGATCATTATCAAAAGATAATTGTTCATTGGCTAGAAAACATCATTGATTGGAATATCTCGCGTCAGATTGTTTGGGGTATACCAATTCCAGCCAAAATTTGTGATAAATGTGAACACGGTTTAGTTGATCTAGAAAATAAAATTAACAAATGTGATAAATGTGGCGGAGAATTGCGTGCCGATACTGACACCTTTGATACTTGGTTTTCTTCTGGTCAGTGGCCATTTGCCTCACTCACCCATCCTGATTCCAAAGACTATAAAACTTATTACCCAACTAATGTGATGGAAACTGGTGGTGATCTAATTTTCTTCTGGATTTCTCGAATGATTATGCTTGGTTTGTATGTTACAGGTGAATTGCCATTCAAACAGGTTTATATGCACGGTTTAGTGCTTGATGCTAAAGGTAATAAAATGAGCAAGAGCAAAGGCAATGTAATTAACCCCCTTGATTTAACTACTAAATATGGTACAGACGCTTTTCGAATTGGCTTGATTGTAGGAAATACACCCGGCACATCTCTTCCCCTATCAGAAGATAAAATTCGGGCTTATAAAAACTTTGCTAACAAAGTTTGGAATATTACTCGCTTTGTACTAACCGGTATTGAAAGTTTTGATTTGAATTCTACTCCGGCGATAACCGAAACTGATAAAAAACACCTTGATACCCTGCAAGAAACAATCAAAGATATTACAACTGATATGGATAGTTATCGCTTTTATATGGCGAGTGAAAAAATTTATCACTATATTTGGCACACTTTTGCTGATATAATTATTGAAGAAAGCAAAGCTGCTTTGAACGGCAATGACGAAAACACAAAGAAATCAAAACAGTTTATGCTTTACGAAATACTAAAAACCAGTCTCAAAGTTTTACATCCCTTTATGCCGTTTGTGACCGAAGAAATCTGGAGCGATTTACCTCATCAAAATAAAAACTTGTTAATCATCGAGACTTGGCCAAAGTATAATTAATTAAATGCTTAACGATACCAACGTTTTGATTATCGCTTTGATTGGCGGAATCTTGCCAGCGTTGTTTTGGTTGTGGTTTTGGATCAGAGAAGACAAAGAAAAACCCGAACCAAAAAAACTTTTATTTGGAGCTTTTGTGGGTGGATCAATCGCCGTTTTGATTGCTCTCTTTTTTGAATTGATGGTTTATTATCTATTAGTTAACGCAAATATGTCTGTTGGTAACAGACATCCGACCCTCTTTTGGATTACATTAAAAAATTTAGTGACTTATTATCACCTGGCGGACTGGCAAGATATTTTTTGGTTAAACACCGAAAATTATTTTTATAGTCTGACTTGGGTTAGTAAATATAATTTAGATATTCACAAATTCTTTCTAACGGTTATTGCTGCCCCAATTATCGAAGAAACAATGAAGCTGATTTTTGCTTTTAATTTAGCCTTAAGAAAAAAAGCTAACGACGAACCAATCGACGCCTCAATTTATCTTTTAACTACGGCCCTAGGTTTTGCCGCTGTTGAAACGGCTTTGTTTTTAACCTCGCCAATTGCCAATGGAGAGATTTTAAATACCTTAATTGCCACCAACTTTCGTAGTATTGGTCCAATGCTGATTCATTTGGTGTCATCGGCTATTTTAGGTATTATAATTGGTTTTGCTTTTTATAAAAATCGACTAACCAGATTCGCCAGCTATCTTGGTGGACTTATTTTGGCTATTATCTTACATTCTATTTTTAATTTTTTCATTGTTTTAAATGAAAGTTCAAAAAACGTGAGTTTCTTCTGGTTGGCAGCTATTGAAACTTGGCTACTTGTCTTTATTCTCCTCGTACTATTTCATAAAGTTAAACAAATAAAAAGCAATAAACAGAAAAGACTAGAAAAAAATAGTTATCGTATGGTATAATATATCTATGTCAAAATCTAAAAATTTATTTGCTAAAATCAAGGGTGTAATGTCTATCGGTAATTCAGCCGATGAAGAATTAGAAACTGTGGAGATTGAAGAAGTTGATGAAACTATCTTGGACGAGGAAGAAGAGGGTCAATTAGCTATTGATATGTATCAAACCCCATCAGAAATTGTTATTAAAACCATGGTAGCCGGTGTCAGACCAGAAGATTTAGATATTTCAATTACCCGAGACATGGTCACTATCCGCGGTCGCCGAACAGTTGCAAGTGAAGTAGCCGAAGGTGATTATTTTCATCAAGAACTTTATTGGGGTGCTTTCTCACGAACAATTGTTTTACCAGCAGAAATCGAAATCGAGGAAGCTGAAGCTAAAGAAAATCATGGTTTACTTACCCTGGCCTTACCAAAGATTGATAAAAACCGCCAAAGTAAATTGAAAGTTAAATCTAATTAATCATGAATCCAGAGGAAAGAGAATTACTAAATCGCGCCATTAAACTGTCAGAAGAAAATAATAAAATGCTTCGCAGTATGCGCCGTAGTGCTAGATTTTCTTCTTTTATTAGATTAATTTATTGGATTATTATCGTCGTAGCTGCCTTTAGTGCCTACTTCTTTGTAAAACCCTATCTTGATGCTGCCATCAAAGGTTATGTTGAAATGCAAAAAGGGATTCAAACTGTCAGCAATGTGACCAACAAGTTGCCAGAATTCCCTTCTTTACCAAGCTGGCTTGGAGGTGAAAATAAGTAGATTTTTTTCTTAAAATAGGTTAATATCAAAAAGCACATTTATTTATGTGTTTTGCCGAGATAGCTCAGTTGGTAGAGCATTCCCCTGAAGAGGGAAGGGTCCCCAGTTCGACCCTGGGTCTCGGCACCAAAAAAACAAAAATACCCCAAAATGGGGTATTTTTGTTTTGGTGCCCTCAGTAGGAATCGAACTTACATCTTTCCCTTAGGACGGGACTGCTCTATCCATTGAGCTATGAGGGCTCGTGCCTAATATAGCACGAAAAAGGTTAAACTATAATCCCAACACTTTGGCTACATGTTCTTCATCAAAACCCACCACAATTTCCCCGCCAATATCAATTACCGGCACTCCCATTTGACCACTTTTATCAACCATTTCTTTACGCTTAACCAAATCAGTTGCTACATTAAATTCTTCATATTTAATTCCCTTCTCCGCAAAAAAGTCTTTTGCTAAATGACAAAAATGACAGGTTGGAGTTGAGTAAATTTGTATTTTTTTGGTAGCCATAATTTTGTTTATTAATTAATAAGTTAGACTATTGTATCATATCAAAAATCTTTTGCCACCAAGATTTATTATCAGGTAAATACTCTGGCTCGGCCCTCTTATTTTCAGGATCAACCACCATTATCACTTCTTCATTGGGTTTAATCAGGCCATATTTTTCTCTAATTTCTTCTTCCTTACCACCAGTGGTTTTCAAATATTCTATCTCCTCACTTAATTTGCGTTCCCGAGCTTGAAGTTCATTATAATTTGTCTGTGCTCGTTCCAAATTTTCTCGACTATAACTCGATTTTTGATACACTCCCCAAACCCCACGAAGTAAGAAGATTAAAATAACAGCGAGCAATATCACCACGTAGGGAGAATACAGAATTTTTTTGATACGTCTTTTTTCTTGAAATTCCAACATAATTACATTATAATACCCATATGCTTTTCGAGCAAAAACACAAGAAAAAAGTTGGTATTGTCTGGGCGATTGTCTGTATTTTGGTCGCAATCAGTATGATTGTGCTTTATATTCCAGTTCTTCGCTCTTAATCGTTACTTATCATCTTTAGAAACACATCTTGGGGGATATTCACCGATCCCCTTTCTTGCATGCGCTTTTTACCCTCCTTTTGACGTTCACGCAATTTCATTTTTCGAGTAATATCGCCTCCGTACATATGGGCAGTCACGTTCTTCTTCATACCAGAAAGCGACCGTGAAGAAATAATTCGGCCCATCGCTTTACCTTGAATTTTAAAAGAGAACATCTGGCGTGGTAAGATTTTATGAAGTTTTTCAACTGCTTCTTCGGCTTCAATATCCGCCCGACGACGAGCCACCACCCTAGCAAAAGCCACCACCGGCTCATCAGCCACCAACACATCCAAACGCACCACATCGGCGTCTTTCATTTCCCCCATTTCATAAGAAATTGAGGCATAACCCGAAGTTAAACTTTTTAATTCATTAAAATAATTACGCA
>CAZLLX010000041.1:0-4545 GCA_964560805.1 uncultured Candidatus Saccharibacteria bacterium
TTGTCAGAATGAGTTTCCAACGGATTGGTTTGCAAAGGCTAAATTATATCCAGAGGGTAAACCTGGTCACGATAAAAAATTAAATTTATTTGAAGTTGATGCTTCACAGCCACTTTCTGTGTGGCAACAAAAAGGCTGGATTTATAAAGATGATCCACGAGGTTGGTTTCAATGGTATTGCCGATATTATATAGGCCGAAGACTGCCAGAAGAAGATAAACGCCAAATTAAGCGCTGGAAAGCCATCGTTCGACACATTGCTCAGGTACGCAATAACTGCCGTCCTGGTGATATTTTCTGTCGCCCTAGACAGCGTCAGGCCTTGTTACATTGGGCGTACGATAGTCGGAAATTCTAATTACCCCAAAGTTGGTTTAACTGACGATTTACTTTTATAAAAGTAGTTTTCTTAGTTAACTCTTTTAATTTGGCCGCTCCAACATAGGTACAGGCACTACGAAAACCGCCCTCTAATTCTTGAATTCGATCAATCACTGAACCACGATATAACACTTCGATTTCACGCCCCTCACTGGTTTTATAATTCTTCACTCCGTTATTGTGTCTTTTCATCGCTTCATTTGAAGACGAACCATAATACATTAAATATTTCTTACCATCGCGAATGATTATTTCTTGTTCACTTTCATCGTGAGCGGTAAACATTGAACCAGACATCACAAAATCAGCTCCACCAGCAATGGCTTTGACAAAATCACCAACCACCTCACAACCACCATCAGCACAGATTCTTCCACCTAGCCCGTGGGCTGCATCGGCACACTCAATCACGGCCGAAAGTTGAGGATAACCAACACCGGTCATTCGTCTGGTTAAACAGGCCGAGCCGGGTCCGACTCCGATTTTAATAATATCCGCTCCTGACAATATCAGCTGTTCTGCCATTTCACCGGTCACCACATTTCCGGCCATAATAACAGCCTTAGGGAACTTGGCACGCACCTTTTTTACATAATCAACAAAACGTTCGGTGTAGCCATTAGCCACATCAATACAAATATTTTGTAAAATATCTTTTTTAACTTTTTTAGCAAAAGTTTCTAATTTTTTAAAATCGTCATCGGTAATGCCAGTGGTATAAAAAACATATTGAGCTTTTTCTTTACCAATTTCATTAAAGAATTTCACTAGTTCATCAATAGAATAGTGTTTATGCAGAGCTACTAGCATTTTATGAGGTATAAAGACTTTGGCCATGGCCATAGTGCCAACACCGTCCATATTTGAAGCAACAATCGGGAAACATTTTAGAACCTTATCAGTGTGTTTGAATTTGATTTCACGAATTAAATCAACATCCTTTCGGCTGGTTAAGGTAGATCGTTTTGGGCAGATTAAAACGTCTTTGTAATCAAGTTTTGTGTCTTCAATGATTCTCATAATTTTAATTATTAAATTTCGGTTTCTTTATTAATTTCTAAAACTAAAAATTGAATACCAGCGGGTGGCAAAAATAGGGCGGGCAGGCGAACAGTAATACCTTTTTGATTTACCAAATTAGCATCGTGAACAGGGAAAGCAACTCTTGGTTTTACCGCCAAAACATAATCCATCGCTTCAGAGATTTTGATCCAGGGGCCAGTGACGGGGAAAGCCAAGATATCAACCGGTTGATTTGGAATAGTAAGAGCGTCACCTGGATAAAATAATTTATTATCAAAGAAATAGCCGGTATTTTCGACTTGTTCATATTCTTTATAAATCGGTGCATGTTTTAAGCCAAGACCGGAAATTGTTACATCTTTTATGGTATAGCTTTCACCGTCAGCGACTTTGATAAATGGAATATTTTCTTTAGTTAGAATTTTACCAACGCTGTCATTTGAAACAATAATCGCTTGAGGATTATTCTTTAAAATTGTTTTAACTGATTCAACGTGCAAATGATCAGTGTGTTCATGGCTGATAACTACACAATCAATATTTTTTGCTTCATTTTGCAAAGTAGTATAATTACCAGGATCGGTGAGGAATCTGACGCCTCTAATTTCAATCACTAAACAACAGTGTCCAAGTTTGGTAACTTTCATAGCGTGCTAATTATAGCACCATAGGTTTAACAAACCAAAGTTGCCAGAGGTGATTTATTTTGTTATAACTTGCAAATGAGTAAAGAACTGACTCCAATCCAAAATCATATAATTTCCAAGCTTAAAAACGCTAAAACCTTGCGTTATAGCGAAATGCAACCCGCCAAAATGCCAAATGATTTATATAATTATCATTTACAGTTTTTGGTAAAAAAGGGTTTGGTTTGGAAACTTGAAGACGGTTATTCACTTTCATCAGCGGGTATAAAACGAGTGGCGGATATCAACACCTCAAATGATTCTTTAAATAGTTTGTTTAAAGTAAATGTAATTACTATTTTGTATCGAAAAATCGGCAAAAAAATTGAAATTTTAAATCAAATTCGTAAATCAAATCCGTCTTATGGAAAGGTGGGCGTGATGGGTGGGGTAGTTCGAAAAGGAGAATTGACCGAAGTAGCGGCCACCAGAAAACTAAAACAAGAAACTGGTTTAGTTGCCGATTTTAAAATTGTTGGTTGTGAAAGAAGAATAATGTATAAAGAAGGGGAACTATTTTCTGATGTGTTATTTCCAATCGCTGTCGCTCATAAATATTCTGGCGAATTAATTAATACCGAATTCGGCGATAATTTGTGGGTGCCAATTGATCAGGCAATTAAAAACGAAAGCGATCCTTATGATTCAATCGCTGGAATCACCACCGTCCTTAAGGCTATTAAATCAAACAAAATAAAAAACTTGCCGTTTTTCTATACCGAAGAAATCAAGAGTGATTTGACTAAATAGCTTTACCGAGTTCAGACTCGCTTTTTTAATATATTAAAAGTATTATTATATTTAATTATGCAAAATAAAAATTGTGTTTATTGTAGTTTACCAGAAATAAAAGCTCGATTAATTTGTGAGAATGATTTGGCCTGGGCGTTTCCGACAAATATTCCAATAACAGAAGGCCATACCTTAATTTCACCCAAGCGATGTGCGAAAAAACTTGAAGATTTAACCAGAGATGAAAGATTGGCAGTTTTGGATTTGGCTGATTTGATTATGAAATCTTTACGAATCACTTTTAAAGCCGAAGGATTCAATTGCGTTTGGAATCAAGAAAAATTAGCTGGTCAAAGTGTGCTACATTTTCATTTACATATTGTTCCAAGAAAAGAAGGTGATACTGGGCTGCTTGGTTATGATCCAAGAAGCATGCTTTATCGAACTGGTGATCGCGAACCTACAGCAGAAAAAGAATTATTACTTGTTCGCGATTTGATAAAGAAGAATATTTAAATCCCTGCCAATTTGATTGCTCCAAAGAGAACAATAATACCTAGAATGGTCATTAAGGTGGTCCAAATGGTTGGGTGGGAATGATGACTTTCTGGTAGAAGGTCGCTTGCGCCGATATACAAGAAGAAACCAGCAAAAAGCGCCAAGATAATACCAAGATAAGTAGTTGGTAGGGTGAAAAAGAGGGTAGTGATAATACCTAAAATCGGCGCGACACAATCAAGTAAAAGCCAACGTAAAGCTTGTTTTTTATTACCATTATTTTTTAAAACTAAATTTACGGTGTTGATTCCGTCAGAAAAATCATGAGTTAAAACCGCGGCGGTGACAATTAATCCAACGGCATTGGAAACTTGAAAAGCCAAACCAATCGCAATACCATCAAGAAAGCTGTGAACGGCTAAACTGCCAGCCATTAATTTTCCACGCGGACAAAGTTCGTCATGACCATGATCATGATCATGGCTGTGAGTGTGAAGAAAAACAAAGCGATCAAGAATCATATAAATTATAAAACCCAAAGCCATAATTCCGGTCACTATGCTTGTTTCAAGATTACTTGCTAGTTCTAAAGCTTCGGGTATTAGATCAAAGAAGGCTACGCCTATTACAGCTCCGGCACTAAAGCCCAAGATCAAATGTAATCGATCCTTAAAACGTAAAGCGAATAAACCGCCAAGAAAGGTGGCAATAAAGGCACCCAAACTGATTAATATGATTGTCATTTTTATATTATAGCACAGTTGTCAAGGGTCTTGACAGACTTAAGATTAAAATTGATATTCTCCGTCTTTGTAGATTATTTTTGAACTGCCGTCTTTGAAATAAGCGGTAACTGTTCGTGGAGTGGTTGAAATAATATCGGTGTGAACGACTGAAGTATTATAACCAAGTTTCTCCCAAGTTTTTTTGCTGACTTTGGCTGGATTTCCTTCATAACAATCCTGATAAGCGTTACCAAGCGCAATATGAGTATTGCCGTTTACGCCGCCAACGTTTTCATCATACAAAGTCTCCGCCATAAATTTTGTGATATGTGAAAAGCGTCTATCTGTCATAGAAAATTCACCCACCTTGTCGGCATTCTCAGTGGCAATCATTTGTTTTAAAAGCTTTTCATTTTTCTTGGCTTTGGCCTTAATAACTTTTCCGTCTTTAAAAGTTAATTCAATTCCTTCAATCAAATTATCATAACGATACAGTGGTT
>CAZLLX010000042.1:0-4369 GCA_964560805.1 uncultured Candidatus Saccharibacteria bacterium
TCAGGGCCAGTTTTAGATTCGTCAAATGCTTCGTTCAATACAATCATAATTTTATTTTATTATTACTTTATTAATAATCACCGGCTCGATTGGTCGATCAAATGGTGAACCAGTAGTTTTGACCGCTTCAATCTTATCAACAATTTCCATTCCAGAAATAACTTTGCCAAATACAGTGTGAATACCAGTTAACCAAGGTGTCGCTGGAGCAGTTATAATAAAAAATTGACTACCATTTGTATTTGGGCGACCAGTATTAGCCATAGCAAGTGACCCTCTAACAAGCGGCATGTCATTGATTTCATCCTTAAAATTATAGCCAGGACCACCCTTACCGTATAAATTAACATCATCACCTTTTGTATAAGGATCTCCACCTTGAATCATAAAACCCTTGATAACACGATGGAATTTTGTTGAATCATAGTAACCATTTTTGGTTAGTTTAAGAAAATTATTCACGGTTTCTGGTGCTTTATCTGGATATAAAGCTAATTCAATATCTCCGAAGTTGGTCTGCAATACCACAGTTGTTGTTTGTTCGTTCATAGTTTTATTTTTAATCTTATTATTTGGAGCTAAAGCCACAACTAAAATAACCAGGACGATTATTAAGACTGCATATAATAAAGCCCCCCAATTAAATTTGCCGCTCATTATTATAGCTAATTATTATCACAAGTAAAAAAACCTTTAATCATATTCTTAACCTTTGCTCCGCCACGACGAACCATACTAACTTTTTTATCTTTATTTGCTTGCAGTTCACGAACTAAATCATCTTTAGCAACATCGATCGCGGCATATAAATCCTCTTTTTCTGAAACCGATCTAAACTGCTTACCACCTACAGCTAAATTAATTTCAGCTCTAAAGATATCTCCACCTTTGTGATGATTTGTGGTTTTTTCTAATTCAACTTCACACAAAGCCGAATTTTCTCTAATAAACTTATTCAAAGAATTAACTCGTTTTAATAAATAACTTTGAATCGCTTCAGTTTTTTCAAGATTTGTATATTTTTCTTTTACTTGCATAAGACTATTTAATTAAATTATCAATAAAATTCGACAACAATTCATATCTTGGGCCTCCAATAATTAATTCTCTTTCAATAATAAATGATGGAGTAGCATTAATACCAAATCTACTTCCCTCAAGTTTGTCGGCTTCCATTGCCTTTTTATATTCAGCACCTTTTTCTTTAACCAGCTTATTAATCACGACAGGATCAAGACCGGCGTCTTTTAGCAAAGCGTCAATAACACTCTGAGTTGCCCAACCGGTATTTTCTTGACCTTGTTTATCGTAAATTACTTTATGAAAAGCAAAAAACTTATCTGGTGCTGACTCCCAGACCGCTCTGGCTGTTAATCCTAAGGCAATAGAATCGGTAATCCTAGGTAAACCAAGAAAAGCAAAATCTTTAAAGATAATTTTAACTTTTCCTGCTTTTACATACTGCTCAACCAGTGGTGAGATTAAAGTGGCTTCACCATATTTACAAGCAGGACATTGATAATCAAACCAATAAGCAATCGTGACTGGAGCATTAGGATTACCTATAAATGGGTTACCGTCGGTTTTAACATTATTAATATCAACGGTATTTACTTGGTTAAAACTATTGATTGACTTTTGTTCTTTTGCCTCACTATTCCCACCAAAATAAATTGCGCTGGCAATAAAAATACCAGCCAAAACAATAGCAATTGGCATCGAATAATCATTTTTTTGTGTTGTCATAACACAATTATATCAAAATACTAACGGCTTTGCCACTCTTCATCCTGACGAACCAATAATTCAATTGCCCTATTTGGCTCCGCCATTATTGCCCTTACAATCTTTTCCATCCTAGTAGATTGAGAACCTTTTACTAACAATACGTCCCCATCCTTAATGAGATTTTTAACAAAATCAGCCGCCTCAAGAGATGTATTAAATTGCCATACAGCTTTTTCACTCATACCGAAATCAATCGCTGTCTCAGCCAAAGTCTTTGATCGCAAACCAACAACAATCAATGCCTCGGCACACTTACCAACTAATTCTCCAGCTTGTTTATGAGCATCCACACTATGTTTACCGAGCTCCATCATATCGCCCAAAATCGCAATCTTTCTACCTCGTATCTTTAAATCGGCCAAAGTTTCAAGTGCCGACATCATAGCCGCCGGAGAAGCATTATAGGTATCATCGATAATCGTTGAATTGTTAATACCCTTTATAAGATTCATTCTACCTCGAGGTGAAGAATAATTTGAGACGTTTTCAGTTACCTCCACCAGATTCATTTCTAATGCTTGCCCAACAGCAATCGCCGCCAAAGCAGAATAAATATGGGCCTTACCCAAACTGCCCAATATTTTGACCGGCAAACAATTATTATTATTTTCTACTTTAAAATAGACCCCAAATGGTTCACCATTTTTTTCATTATAATAAACTGAATAATTACTACCTTTTATTTGCGCTTCTGGTCCGACACCATAGGCAATAAATTTGTTTGAAACAAGATCTTTCATAGCAAAGACATCAGGATCATCACAGTTTACAATCAGGGTTCCATCTTTTTTAAGGGCCTCAACCAAGTAAGCCTTTTCGCGAACAATTTCGGCTCGGTTTTTAAAATATTCAATATGAACCGGAATATCAGAAAATCGTGTAACAACAGTGATGTCTGGTTTAAGCCAAGCAGCAATATTCTTAATATCTCCGGGCCGATCAGCGCCTACTTCGAGAATTAACCAGTCAGGATACTTTTTGTTTTGTATAATAAAGGTGAAACCAATCCAAATATTAATTAACCATTTAATTGGATCACTCCACGCATTTGGGCAACCAAGAATCGTTAATGGGACACCAATGTCACTATTAAAACTTTTTTCACTCTTTCGAACATAGAATGTTGGACTCATAACAGCATAAATTGCGTCTTTAGTTGAAGTTTTACCAACATTTCCAGTCACGGCAATAATTTTAGGTTGATATTTTTTTAATATCAACTTGGCTTCAGTAATGATTACAAATTTAATAATTTTTTTAAAAAGATTTTTCATTTTAGCGATCTGGTGAAATATTATAATAATTAATTAAAAACTTTACTGTATCCATAAAAGGTGTAGTCAACGTTTGCGAAGCAAAATCTACGCCATTTGGCTCGACTGTATACATAAAAATCAAAAATCTGGGTTTATATGCCGGAAAATAACCAAAAAATGAGTGTAGATAGCGATCATTATAATATCCCCCGCCTGGCTTAGCAATTTGTGCTGTACCTGTTTTGGCCGCCACACTGTAGTGAGGCAACATCACTTTACCATTTGCCATAGCCTTGTCTACTACCCCGACCAACATACGTGATATTTCTTCTGATGTCTCTTTTTTAATAACTTGTTTAGCTTCATTCACATAATCAATATTATTATACAGACCAGAAGTATAATTAATACGACTAATAATATGTGGTGTAATAATTTTACCACCGTTTGCTAGGGCAGATAAAGCCCGCACCGCCGAAATTGGGGTTAAAGAAATACCCTGACCAAACGAAGCAGTGGCATATTCAATATCGCGAGGGCTATTTAAGTTGTCGATTCGTCCATGATTTTCACCTGGCAAATCAATACCCGTCTCTTCACCTAAACCAAAATTTTTAAAATATTCTGCGAATTTATTATTACCCAGTTTACTAACCACAAAAGATACACCGAGGTTTAGTGATTGATTAAGCACTTCTTGCATATTAGTTTGGCCATGCGCCTTTTTATCGTGATTATAAATTGTATAACCATCAAGCGTGAGTGAACCTTTGTCGTTATAGACCGTGTCAGCAGTTATCACTTTAGCATCTAGACCAGCGGCCATAGTTAGAGGTTTAATTATAGAACCAAGTTCATAAATTCCCTCTACCATTGGATTATTGAAGACACTTATATTATCAACGGCCGAATAATCATTTATATTAAAACCTGGGGCCAAACTCATCGCATAAATTTCTCCCGTCATTGGATCAATAATAATCCCTCCAGTAATTTTTGACAGATACTTATCATTAACCTCTTTAACTGTTTTATCAAAATTTGCTTGAACGACCGGCTCTATTGTTGAAACAATATCACCCTCATGATGAGAATTATCAGACAAACTATCTTTTAAATTTGAAAATATTTCGGCAAAAAAGTTTACATACAAATCATTACTATTTCTAGATAAAACATCCTCATAATACTTTTCTAAACCATACCGACCAACTAAATTACTATTTTCGTCATAGCCAACAAAACCAATAGTTCTGGCGGCCAAATTTTCACCTGGATAATATCGCCAACGTTCTTTCTTTATTTCAACACCAGGAATTTTGTTT
>CAZLLX010000043.1:0-4317 GCA_964560805.1 uncultured Candidatus Saccharibacteria bacterium
AAAATTGCTCTCTCTCGGCTACCCGCCTGCGAAGCCCCTCCAAGAGAAACTGTTTGGCAAGCTTACTCCGCGTTAGTATAAATTTCCTGCACTTCGTCGTTGTCTTCTAAAACTTCAATAATTTCATCAAGTTTTGTTGAATCTTCTGGTGAAAGAGGAACAGTCATGTTTGGCACATAACCTTCTGGACCCTTTGTGAATGCCCAAGAAGCGCTACCAGGGGCGGCTAAGGCCGAGCCGTTGTCGGTAAGGATGTGTTTTACTTCACTGGCGGCCTTGTTTCGGTTATCAGTTAAAACTTCAATCATAATTGCGACTCCACCTGGGCCATATGCCTCGTACATAATTGATTCCATCTCGGCGGTATTTTTATCCGCTCCTTTTTTAAGGGCACGTTCAATATTGTCGTTTGGCACATCGTATTCGCGCGCACGAGCCACTGCCGCTTTTACGCCAGGGGAATTAATATCACCACCCGCTTTTTTAACTTCAACTGAAATAATCTTCGCCATCTTGGTATAAATTTTACCTTTTTTGGCATCAGTTACCGCTTTTTTATTTTTAACTTTTGACCATTTATTATGTCCGCTCATATTTTTATAATAATTTATTTTTATTTTTTAACTTTAAATGTTCCTTCGCGCGTTCAGTAATCACTCGGCCACGCGTGGTTCGCTCAATAAATCCCAACTGCAACAGATATGGTTCATAGACATCTTCGATAGTAGCCTGTTCTTCGGATAGGGCAGCAGCGAGAGTATTCAAACCAACCGGCCCGCCATTAAATTTATCTTCAATAATTGTTAGCAGGGCGCGATCGGTTGCATTTAGGCCCGCTTCATCAATTCCAAGTAGGTCCAACGCTTCCATTACGGTTTCTTTGGTTAAAGCACTCTTGCGAACTTGCGCTAAATCTCGGCTGCGTTTCAATAAATAGTTAGCAGTTCTCGGTGTAAAGCGACTTCGTTTGGCAATTTCACTTTTCGCACCTTTATCAATATTTACACCCAAAATTTTCGCCGAGCGGTCAATGATTTGCTCGATTTCTTCATTGGTATAAAACTCAAGTTTAAAAACCCCACCCGAAAAACGTGAACGAAGTGGGGCCGAGAGTAGGGCAATACGCGTGGTGGCGGCAATCAAAGTAAATTTTGGCAAATCCAATTGAATAGTGCGAGCCGACGGACCTTTACCAATAATAATATCTAATGATCCGCTTTCCATCGCCGGATAAAGTACTTCTTCAATTGCTTTGTTTAATCGGTGAATCTCGTCAATAAACAAAATATCACCTGGTGAAAGGTTTGTTAGAATCGAAGCGAGATCGCCAACTTTTTCAATCGCCGGACCCGAGGTGGCTTTTAATTGTGATCGAGTTTCGTGGGCAATTAAATGTGCCAGGGTCGTTTTTCCCAAACCAGGTGGTCCATAAAACAATAAATGTTCTGGCGGATGCTTTCTTTCGGCGGCTGCCGTTAGTAAAATATGCAAATTATCCTTAATATTTTTTTGTCCAATGTATTCAGTCCAAGAGGTGGGGCGAAGGGTTTGATCAAGGAAATTAGCATCACCCGAGGTTTCTGTTTCGTGGCTCAAATTATGGTTATTTTGGGAATTAGTTAAAGAATCTTTATTTTTGCTTGACATATTTTTTATTTTATGCTAAGCTGTCATGTAGAAGCCTGTTACTGTCTGTCGGGGCTTTTTTGTTTATCTTGTTCATTTCCAGAGTATAAATCTCTAAGCAATTGGATCGTTTGCGCGGTTTACGAATTTTTCTACAAGGACGGCCTGGTTCACATCTTCGGATGATTTGCGAGACCTATCCTTTGAGGACTGTTTAACTTTTGGTATCTAATATTAAAAGTATTGCTTAGAGATTTATCTTCTGGAAGGAACCTCTCTTCTTCTTATATTAGAACTATTTTTGTTTTTTGCAACCAAATTTTGGTTTTAAAACACAGAAATTTATTGTAGGGAAGTTTGACTATTCTTCGGTTTCAATATCGATCACTCGACCCAGTTCTTCAATCGAGCTTACGCCTTTCAAAATTCGAATAATACCATCTTGTTTCATGTCGAGAAGGTTTTGGCTGGCGGCCGCGGCCTTGATATCACGATCAGAGGGGTTCATATTAATTGCTTCTTCAATTTCTTTTTTCATCAAGATAACTTCGGTAATAGCCACTCGGCCTCGATAACCAGTTTTATGACATTTTTCACAACCGACTGCGCCCCAAATTTTTTCGGTTTGAACACCATCTAAATATGTTTTATCTGTCACTGAGGCTAGGGTTTTATCAATCAAGGCCCGTTCTTTTTCGTTCGGCACTTTTTCGGCTTTACAGTCTGGGCAAAGTTTTCGAATCAAACGTTGGGCCATTGCTACGTTAATAGCTGAAGAAATAATTTTTGGATTCACACCCAAATCAATCAAGCGGGGGAAAGCACCAGCCGCGGTATTCGTGTGTAAAGTTGAAAACACCAAGTGTCCGGTCAGCGCCGAGTTGATGGCGATACTTGCCGTTTCACTGTCTCGGATTTCTCCCACCATTATCACGTCTGGGTCTTGGCGAAGGGCTGAACGCAAGCCAGATAGAAAAGTATAATCTTTTTCTTCGTCCACCTGGGTTTGAACCACGCCCGGCAAATGATATTCAATCGGATCTTCAATTGTAATAATTTTAATATCTTGCGAGAAAATTTTTCGCATAAAGGCATACAAAGTAGTGGTTTTACCAGAACCAGTCGGACCAGTGATCAAAAGCATTCCGTTTGGTCGGCTGATTTGTTCCATCAAGGTTTTTAGGGTGCGTTCTTGAATACCCAAGTCTTCAATTGGTACGGCAATAGACTTTGGGTTAAGCAAACGCATCACGATCGATTCATTGTAGGCACCGGGCAAAATTGAAGAACGAATTTCAATATCGCTTTCGGCAATTTTTACACTGAAACGGCCGTCTTGCGAAGCATTTTTAATGTTAAGCTTCATGCCCGACAAAAGTTTGATACGAGACAGCAATAATTCATAAGTATCAGGGTCAAAATTAATTACATTAATCAAAACACCATCCAATCGGAAACGAATTCGAACTTCGGTCTCCTCGGGTTCGACGTGAATATCCGAGGCAGATAGAGCCAAGGCGCCGGCAATCATCGCTTCCATCATTTTAGAAATCTTGTAAGCTTTTTTTAGGGCCAAGATTTCTGTAATAATTTTTGAAACATCCTCAATAGTTTTAATTTGAGAAATAAATTGAGTCACCTGATCGGTTGAAATATCAAAAGTTCCAGCCGTGCTGTTTACCGCAAAAGATAAATCTTGATAGCGAGCCCAGGCCTTTTCCAAACTTTGTGAGGTGGTCATGTTCACCAGTATTTTATAACCCTCGTCTTCAAGTTTTTTAAGAATTACGACGGCCTTATCGTTCTTTGGTGAAAGTAGGGCCACTTGAAGTTTCTTGCCGACTTTTTCATGGGCGACAATTTTTGCCTCACGCGCCAAATTTTCAGGAATTAGTTTTAGGGCCTCGGTATTAACGGGTAGGGGGCGCAAGTCAATATAGCCCAAGCCGTATTTAGCGGCTAAGATTTTGATTACATCCTCTTCTTCTTTGTGGCGCATCTCTTCCAGTCTTTCTTCGCGCTTATCTTCATTATCAAAGTCTGTCATATAAGCAATATAATACCACACCACATCATTTTTTAGATAATTTTAGACCCTTGACTTTGATACAATTTGGGTGTATAATACTAATATAACCTCTAAACTCAAGAAAGGAGATACGGGTTATGAAGTTCTTTACAATGTTGGTGTCGGTGGTAGCCGCAATGCTTGTAACGGGGTGTGCAAGCAACTGGATTGGCTACTCGCCTGGTTCAGGTGGGACGTCAATCAATTCAGACGTCAGTGGCTGGACAAAATACGATTACAACTCCCAGCCAAAGGTTGTGGCGCACGGCCAAACCATCTTTGTTGGTAACCATCGGGGAAGGGTTGTTGTCGCAAAGAGTGAATGGGGTGTGCATTCACACAACCACTGCCAACCACCTGCTGTTGTGATCCAACGGCAAACCGTGATTCAAACCACCACAGTACTTCAACCTCTTGGTGGGGTGAATTATAGCTCCGGGACCGTTATTAACAACGGTCCGGTTCAATTCACACCAGCCGTGGAATATGCACCCCTGCAGATTCACGGCGGTGGCGGTCCAGCAATTGGACCGCTTTAGCGGAGTCTGGTGCAATGCCAGATTCGAACGCGCTGCTCTACGGACGGCGCGTTTTCTTTTATCTCAATTTTCTATGTTAAAATA
>CAZLLX010000044.1:0-4257 GCA_964560805.1 uncultured Candidatus Saccharibacteria bacterium
CTGAAGCTTTACGGTTTCGTTGTGATTAACAATACCAATACCAGTAAACAAAACTCCAATAAATATAAATAGGCCAGCAACAACTAAAACGGCTAAAACTTTTTGTTTTGTGGTTCTGGCTTGTTCCATACTAAATATTTTCGTTATTTATATCTTTCATTACTTCAGCCCCAGTTGAAGTTTCAGAAACTTGTTTTTGATTGTAACTTTCAAATTCGGCTTTAGCTTTTTCAAATTCAGGTAGATCTTCAATTCTTGATATACCAAGGAATGACAATAATTCGAAAGTAGGACGATACAAAAACTTTCTTTGATCTTTTGGATCAGTAATTTTTTCAATCAAACCGCGAATTTGTAGATTTCGAAGAATAAAATTACTTTGAACACCACGAATATAATCAATTTCAGCTCTGGAAATTGGCCCTTTATAAGCAATAATAGATAATGTCTCCAAACCGGCCTTACCCAAATCACGCACCAGTTCTTCTTTGGTTAGTTTTTCAATTAAAGGTGCCGAGAAACTAGCGGTGGTTAAGGTAACTTCATCATCCTTAAAAACCAATTGCACTCCCCGCCCCTGCAATTTTTGATTTAAACTATCAAGTGCAATTTTAATTTCTTCTTCAGATTTAGCAAAAATTTCCGCCAGTTTCTTAATCGACAGTGGTTCAGCCTTAAAAAATAAAATGGCTTCTATTTGTGCATCTAAAGTTATTTCGTTCATTTGATTTTAATTATAATGTGGAACACCGGCTTGTTCGGTCTCAATCTCGATATCGGCAAAATGATCGTCCTGTTTTACATTTACAACTCCCTGTTTTACCAGTTCAAGCATCGCGAGAAAACTTATTATAACATTAACTTTCTCGGCTTTACCAACACCCGCAAATTCTTTAAAGCTCATTTTTATACTGCTTTGAATTCTGGTGGTCAAATTACCAATCATTTCTTCCAAACTAATCACCTTTTTAACGATCGCTTTTGGAATATTTTCAACTTTTGGCAAGGCTTTGATAACACTAAAAATAGCTGAAACTAAATTTTCTTTAGTCATGCTATTATCGGGTGAAAAGACAATTGGGGCCTTGCGTGGTTCAGGACTGAACAAAATATTCTTGCCAAAACAGTTTTTGATATTCAAACTTAGCTCTTTGATTTTTTGGTAGATCTTTAATCTTTTTTCTAAATCATCAATATCTTGTTTTTCATCCACACTTAAGTTCAGATTCGAAATCAGCGAACGTGATTTAATCAAAAGTAAAGTCGAAGCCACCACCAAAAAATCGGCACTTTGGCCAATTGGAAAGCTTTGTTGATTTTGTAAATAAGTTATATAGTCATCAGCCACTTTTGCTAAGGCAATATCATTGATAAATAATTTCTTTTTTTCAATAAGAGAAAGTAGTAGGTCGAGCGGCCCTTCAAAGATTTCTGTTTTGATTTTGAAATCAGTTTCGTTCACCTTTACTTTTTCTTTTTAATTTCCAAACCTAACTCACGAAGTTGTTCAGCTGATACCGAGGTTGGAGCGCCCATCATTGGATCTTTACCCTCACCAGTTTTTGGAAAGGCAATCACTTCTCGAATGTTTGGTTCACCTTGCAAAAGCATGATAAAACGATCCAAACCCCAAGCAATACCACCATGTGGCGGAGTTCCGGTTTCAAAGGCACGCATCATATGGCCAAAGTTTTTCTCGATTCGCTCATCTTCATAGCCCATAATTTGAAAGACTCGTTTCAAAGCTTCTGGTTGATGATTTCGAATACTTCCTCCACCAATTTCATAACCGTTAAGGGTAATATCGTACTGAGTAGTCAAAATATTTTCAATATTGGTTTTATTCATCAAATCCTGCTTAAATTCTGGCTTTGGAGCTGAGAATGGATTGTGAGTGAAAGTCCAGCCACCTTTATCATCCTTTTCAAAGAATGGAAAATCCACCACCCACAAAAAGGCCAAAAGATTTGGATCGGTTTTATCATTTCGAATATCTGGCTTATCACTGTTATACTTTTCCATCACCTCTTTATAAGTCATTCTGGGGAATGGAATTTGCTGAATTTTCTTTTCTGGATACAAAGTTTTTACAACTTCGATAATTACTTTTTCATTGATTGCCATCACGTCTTCTTGTTCAACAAAGCTCATTTCCAAGTCCATCTGGGTGAATTCTGGCTGACGATCACCTCGGGTATCTTCATCGCGGTAACATCGAGCGAATTGGAAATAACGCTCAAACCCTGCAGACATTAACAACTGTTTAAATTGTTGTGGCGATTGTGGCAAAGCATAAAAGGCACCGAGTTCCAAACGAGAAGGAATAATATAATCACGTGAACCTTCAGGGGTTGAAGCGGTCATATTTGGTGTTTCAATTTCGGTAAAGCCTTCCTTTTCGAACAAATCGCGAGTCAATTTCATCAACTTATAACGATTGATAATATTTTTCTGCAAACGTGGACGACGAAGATCCAAATAACGATATTTCAATCTAGTTTCCTCAGTAATATCTTTGCCATCACCACGCACGTCAATTGGCGGAGTATTGGCTTCATTTAAAACCTCAATATTCAAAATCTCCAGTTCAATTTCACCATTCAATTTATCTTTTTGAACATTTCGTTCTGGTCTCTTATTTACTTTTCCTTTAACCGCCACCACCCATTCTGAACGAAGTTTTGTGCCCACTTCATGAGCTTCTTTGGCATTAGGCAAAATCACACCCTGCACCACACCAGTCACATCACGAAAATCTAAGAAAATTAATTTTCCTTGATCTCGGCGAATATCCACCCAGCCCTTAATTAAAACTTCTTCACCAACTTTTCCGGCTAAATTTTTTATATATGTTCTTGTCATTTTATTCTTCTTTTATAAATTGAAATCTTGGTAATTTTTGACCATTTATCTCTACAATTTCCTCAAACATCTGGACTGGTCGGACCCAATATTTGCTTTTTGGATTGTCATAAAGTGCTTCGTAGACCGCGAGGTCATCCAGGGTTTCAGAATGTTTGGCAATAAAATGCACCTTATATAAATTCCCTGTTTTTGAATGTTTGTAAATTCCTGTTTTCATAAAATTAAAATCGTCCTTACAAAATTACTATTTCTAATAATCTTGTAAGGACGATCAAATCGTGGTGCCACCTTACTTTTAATCCCGCAAAGCTTTCTTAAGCGACGTGGGATGTCTTAATTTACCTATCACTAACCAGACTCCACCTTGTCATCGGCCTCAACGTCTATGTGAATATTATACACCAACAATTGAAATTCGCAAGAATTAGTAAATTCCCAACCCAGTTACTTTATGAACTAATTTCATTTTGGCCAAAGCTCTTTTACGAGCAATTTTACCACCCCTTTTAAGAATTTTTAAAACTTTTTTAGGGTTATTTGCATAATACTCGCGCTTAGCTCGAAGCGGGCCAATAAAGGCCTGTAAATCGCTTATAAGCCGTTCCTTGGCCTCTTTATAGCCCATACCGCCATTTGTATACTTGGCACGTAAAGCCTCTAATTCAGGGCCTTTTAGCAGTAATTTGTGAATGGCAAAGATATGGCTTTCATCAGGATTTTTAGGGTCATTTACCCCTTTTGAATCGGTTGGGATACTCATCACCGCTTTTTTGATTTCCTCATCAGTGGCAAAAAGTGGAATTACATTACCATAGCTTTTACTCATCTTTCGGCCGTCGGTACCGGGCACGGTTTCAACTTCTTTCAAGATTAATGGCTGTGGCAGTTTAAAAACTTCAGAATTAAATTGGCGATTAAATTTCTGAGCTGTGTCGCGAGCATATTCCACGTGTTGTTTTTGGTCCTGACCAACCGGTACTACATCAGCGTCTTGAATCAAAATATCCGCAGCCATTAATAATGGATAGTCAAAGACTCCAACATTAATTTCAGAACTTTTTGCTTCAGCATCTTTATAGGCATGAGCTCGCATCAAATACGGCATGGTTGTAATACAATTAAACATCCAGCCAAGCTCGGCCACTTCAGGTAAATCAGATTGCTTGAACAAAACCATTTTTTTAGGATCCAAGCCCAAAGCTAGATAATCAGTCGCTAAATCTAAAATGTTTTGTTTCATTTGTTCACCATTTTGCAAGGTAGTCATGGCATGATAATCAGCAATGAAAACATAGCTTTCATATTTATCCTGCAATTCCAAAAATTGGCGAATCGCACCAAAATAATTACCAATATGAAGCTTGCCTGATGGTTTTACACCTGAAAGCAAAA
>CAZLLX010000045.1:0-4236 GCA_964560805.1 uncultured Candidatus Saccharibacteria bacterium
CGACTGGCAATAAAGTTTAGAGCATCACGGGCGTCAATATTTTCTGGATCAACAATACCAACTTCAAGAACTCCAACACGAACAGCAATAGGTACAAAACTGTAATGGCGAGCTGAATCATCAGAGATATTTTTCAAAACCGAAAACGGAATTTGTTGTCCTTTCAAACTGCGTGTGGGTACATTATAGTAAGCACCTTTTGAATCAAGGATGGCAGAATCACTTACACCCTTTTTCATCAAAATTTGTTCAATAGATAAACCAGAATTATCAGCCTCGGCCTTTATACGAGCAATCTCACCCGCTTTAATTACGTCTTTTTGTGCTAAGATGTCTAATATACTCATAACTTTAAATTAACGAGTAACTGTTGAGGTAGCAGTACTTGGTCTCGCTGGGGCAATACCGTCAGTACCAATTGGTGCAAATGGATTACGACGGCCGATTGGTTCTGAATCAATCACTTTTTCAAAGTTTGAAAGACTGGTAAAAACCTGACTAGTAAAGATACCGTCATCTAGTGTTACTTTGTCAAGGCGATTCAACATCGAGACAATATTCTTGTCATCAATGAATTTAGGCGAACCAGAACTACCAACCAGAGAAGAATTGACTGGTGTACTTAAAAAGGATTTGATTAAGAGGAAAGCCACTCCGATAATCACCACCGCCACAATAAATTTTATTAGTTTAGGTGTCATAATTTATTTAAGCCAATAAGTTTTTAAAGTTACGGAAAAATTATACAGGCCAGTATCGCTACTTGTCACTGATAAATCAACAATATCAACCAAACGAAGACTTTTTTCTAAATCTGATAAGAATTTGTAGAAATTATCATAGGAAGAAACGGTGTTGAAACTTAGTGTTACATTACCAGTTTTACCATTGTCAGTGCCGATTTTTTTAGAATCACCTACGGGGGCGGTATTTAACTTGATACCACTAAGTGTTAGATTTCCGTTCTCTGGTTTAGAAGCAATATTCTTTATATCAATAACCAACTTAATATTATCAATATTATCTGGCAACAGTCTTTCTAGATCAGAAATTTGTTCAGGACTAATCTGGGCCTTACGCTGAGACAAGGAATTTCTTTTTTCTCTGATTTTATTAGAATTATTCAAAGCTTGAATGTACTCGTCGTTCTCTGAAATCAAACTTTTTACACTTCGATTTTCAGGATTTTCGCCACGATAATTAGGATCGATATAGCCGAACGCTATCGCGATTGAAATAATGATTAAAATTATTGGTGTAATTATATTCATATTATTGTGTTTCAGTCGTTGGGGTTTTATCCTTAATCATCTGAGGATATGAAACCAATTTTTGATCAACCATGGTATTAAAATTAAAGGTAACATTTCCATCCTGGGTTAAACTAAAATCAGAAATAACCGGCTGAGAAATTTTTCCAGTTGATACTGCCACCACACCAAAAGCTTCGGCTTGTTTAGACAAGACTTCGTATGATCGGGCAATACCAGCTAGCTCGATTTTAATTTTTTTATCTGGACTATAAGTAAATTTTAAGGATTTTAAGCGAACTTTTTGAAGGATATTCTGCTCCATCATCATAAAAATTGGGGAAACAGCGATGTGATTATCTAGTAGGGTCTTGGCTTCTTTAATTCTGTCATCTAATCGGATTAATGAATTGATTGTTCCCTCTTCATAGGATGCTCGGACCGATTCAAGCTGAGCTTTATTTTCCTGAATTTGTTTAGTTAGAGTATTTTTCCAAACCCAAATTCCACCAGCTGTAGCCAAAGCAACAATAAATAAAATTATTGAGATAAGTAAGAATAGACTAATTCCGCTATCGTAATCTCTTTCTTCAACGATAGGTTTTTTAGGAATAAATGATGTTTGTAACTTGGTCTCCATTTCTTTTGTTTATTATACCACCTTTAATCCATATCCTGCAATCTTCTAAGTGCCAAACCGATGGCCACTGCAAAAGACGGACCAGCTTCCTTCAAAACTGATTCCAAAAAGGCTGGATATTCTACCTTTCCAAAGGGGTCTGCCAGAACAACGGGAATACTGAAGCTTGATTCAGCTTTCTCTCTTAACCCTTTTAATAATGAACCACCACCAGTTAAGAATATTTTTGAAATATTCTTTTGATTTTTCTTTTGATAGTTCAAAACGATTCGACCAACTTCGGCAAAAATAAAATCCAAAGTTAGTGAAGTGACTTCGTTAGTGTCAACTGCCGCATCGGGTTTAGTAATCAAACCGCGTTCTCGTTTAATTTTCTCGGCCTCCTCAACACTAATAGATAAAGATTTAGAAATTGCCAAAGTAATATCTTGTGAACCACGCGCCACCATATGAGAAGTACGTAATATTCCCCTTTCGACAATATAAATTTTAGTTGAATTTGAACCGAAATCAATAATCATCTGAGGTGCTGTTCCTGGCTCAAGTACTGAACGCATTGAACCAAAAATTTCAATTTCAGAAAAGGATGTGTCTAATTTTGACAAACGTGAAATATCACGATTCTTTTGCATCGCATCGTTATGTATCACCACCAACAAAACATCAATAGTGTTATCTTCTACTTTTTGCTCTCCATTTTGATATTCCGACGCAATACTTTCATTTTTTGGAATCACCAAATAATCCAGGCTGACTTCAGAAATTGGCACTGGAATATATTTTCGTGCTTCCAAAGGAACCATCTGACTTAATTGTTTTTCATCAACATTTGGCAGTTTAATAAAAGACACTAAACTGGAACCCATTGGAATAGATAAACCAGCTTTATTAGTAGTGGCATTAGACTCTCGCAATAAATCAGTTAGGGCTTGTGACAATTTATCAGCTGACAGGTTTGTTGCTCTACCAACTTCGGTTTCAGCATATGGCCCAAGTGAAAGTTCACCATACGTTTCCAAAATTGCTCGTCCCTTTTTCTTTTTCAGTTGGACCATTTTGATAGACGAAGGACCAATATCGACACCCAAAACACTCTTGTTTTGATCACTCGAAAATATCCCTTTTAATGAATCCAAAAAATTAGCCATAGTTAAAATAACTTACTCATTTATTATACCACAAGCTATTTAAAATGTGCTAGAATGCGGGCGCCTTTAAAATGAAAGATTTGATTTATAAAATTATTGATTGGCTTTTACCACAAAACCCCCAGGTAAAGTTCTTGGAACAACTTGGACCAGATGGTTTATTTCAAAAACTTCCCCGAAGCGAGAATTGGGACTTAGATTTAAATAAAACTGGCGGTATTGAAGCAAAAGCGATTTTTAATTATCGCCACTCTCTGTGCCGTCAGGCGATTTGGGAAATAAAATTTCGAGGTAATCAAAAATTAATTCTGGATTTTTCAACTCTATTATACGAATTCATTTTGGAAGAAATTTCTGAACTGCAAACTTTTAAAAATTATTCAGAAATAATTCTACTTCCTATCCCCTCTTCATCCAAACGACGACGCGAACGAGGTTTTAATCAATGTGAATTAATTGTAAATGAATTGATTAAAGAAGATAAACGAAGAAATCAAAATAATTTCACAGCCAATAATAAGTTACTTATCAAAAATACTTATACCAACAAGCAATCACGAACTCATGGTCGCTCGGCTAGATTGAATAACGTGATTAACACCATGCAGACAAATAATCGTTTCATCACGGGGGATAAAAAAACTTTATACATATTAATAGATGATGTGATCACTACTGGTGCCACCATGGCCGAAGCCGTACGTGTTTTAAAACAAGCTGGAGTAAAAAATATTATCGGTTTTGCTTTGGCACATTAATTACAAATTCAAATAAGTAACAGTTAATTGTAAAACTGTGGCAAAACAGACCCACAATAAATAAGGAATTTGCATATAAGTGATCCAGCGGGCGTGTGGATAAATTGCCACCATCGACCAAATCAAAGTTCCTAAAACCAGCAAAACATCAACCGCCGCCAAAAGATTATTTTTCAAACCAAATTGAAGTGGAGTAAAAATTAAATTAAAAAATAAATTTAAAATAAAAGGCAAAGCGACCATAAAACCAATGCGCCCCAACCACCACAACTGAAGTACACCGCCAAATGAAATCGCCATCAAAACATATAGAAATGTCCACACCGGACCAAACAGCCAACCAGGTGGCGCCCAACTTGGTCTAATTAAAGTGGAGTACCAATTGTAAGCATTGTTCATTCTTTAATTATAACATTTTTCTAGATTTCTTCTCTCTTTTG
>CAZLLX010000046.1:0-4116 GCA_964560805.1 uncultured Candidatus Saccharibacteria bacterium
CTAAAAATTTGAATAGTTTTGAAGGAACAAAACCAGACACTCAAAATTCAATAATTACTGATCAACAAAATAATAAAATAAAATGGCTAAAAAAATAACAAAAAAATTAAAATTACAAATTCCAGCCGGTAAAGCTAATCCAGCTCCACCAGTTGGTCCGGCCCTTGGTCAGGCCGGTATTAACATTGGTGATTTCGTTAAAAAATTCAACGATGCCACTGCTAAGATGATGGGGGATGTGGTACCAGTCGAGATTACCGTTTACGAAGATCGTACTTATGATTTCAAACTAAAGACCCCACCAGCAACCAGCTTGATTTTGAAAGCAGCCGGTGTTGAGGCGGGTTCTGGTAAACAATTGGTAAAAAAGGCCGGTTCAATCACCAAAGCTCAAGTAAAAGCAATTGCTGAAAAGAAATTGCCAGATTTGAATGCTAATGATATCAATGCAGCGATGAAGATTATTGAAGGTTCTTGTCGTTCAATGGGTATCGAAATTAAAGGCTAAGTAATAAAAAAACACCGTCTTGTGACGGTGTTTTTTTATTTTCTCGTAAAAACTTTGAAAGCAAAATCGACAGTATGCTTTTCATCTTTGGGGTGATAAATGGATGATATTTCTCGCCACTCTGACTGATTGTACTCGGGGAAAAAAGTATCACCATCACAGTCTAGATTCACTTTTGTTAAGAATAGTTTATTGGCCAAGGGCAAGAACTCTTTATAAGACTTTTCGCCACCAATTATAAATAGCGGTTTATTTGAATCGGTTTTGTCTAATATTTCTTGAACTGAATGACAAACCAAGCAATCAGGAGCAACAAAGTCTTTTTGTGAGGTTAGGATAACATTCTGTCGGTTGGGTAGGGGCTTGCCCAGTCTTTTAAAGATCGATTCGTATGTTTTTCTGCCCATTACCACCGTGTGCCCAGTAGTGGTTTTGGCAAAATATTTAAAATCATCTGGTAAATACCAGGGGATTTCTCCGACTTTACCAATTACTTTGTTATTACTAAGAGCAGCGATTAAATAGATTTCTCTAACCATTAGATTTTATGATCTTCCTTAAGTTTTTTTATATCACCACTTAAAATAAGTTCACTTTCTTCATTTCTTTCGTTTTTGAAACCCTCAATAATATCTAAATTGTGATATTTGCTTTTTCTGATTTCTACGGACTCACACAATTGTTCAAAAACAATCTGACACAATCTTTCACCGGGATATAATCTAACTGTTTGTGACTTCGTGTTATTTCTGATTGGTAGAACTAATTGGCCTTCATAGCCAGAATCGATAATACCAGTTAAATCAAGCGATAGACCTTTTCGGTTCGTGGATGATCTTGGGTATAAGACCGCCATTAGATCATTCGGTATCTTTACTGACTCAAAAGTAGAGACAAGTATGTGTTCACCTGGCAATAAATCAAAATATTGGCCCTGCTCAAGTTCCACAACATCAAACTGTTGTGGATTCGCCTTATCAAAATGGGTTACATCAAGAATTTCTCTTCCTTTGGTTGTAAGGTGCCAGACTTTTGGTATCAAAAAAGTATAACCAAGTCTCAAATCAACCGCATGGGTTTGTAATTGAAACTTATCAAGAGACGGGTTAAATGCCAAATTACCATTTCTTACTCGTTCTATTATCTGTTTTTGTGTTAATATCATATTTTTATAAAACTATTTTAATACCCTTGATGGCTTCTAGTGGTGTATATTGTTTTTCAAGATTCAAAGCTACTTCTTCGACTAATTCTCGGTCCCTCTTTTCTGCTCGGCTGAAACTATTTTCTGGTAATAATAGATTAATTTTTTGTTGTTTACTTTCTCTGGAGATGATTTCTTTAGCTATATCGTAATGTGTATCGTATATATGAGCATTTGAAACTGTATGAGTATAAATTCCTGGCTTAACACCTAATTCTTGGGCCAATAAGCATTGTAAAAAAGCAAAACCAGCGACATCAGCTGGACAACCAAGAATCATATCATTTGATCTAACGATATTATGAAGATGAAGTTTGCCACCAATAATGTTTACTGTGAAAGAATAAGGGCAGGGAACGTTCATTCTTTTTGCTCCGTCTAGTCCATCACTGGCTGGGTCCCAAGTTATAATTACACCATGTCTTGAGCTCGAATCTTTTTTTAGGAGATTTAAGAGAGATTTAATTTGATCTCTTCCAAAATAACGTCGCCAACGATAGCCATAAGCAACTGTTACAACACCAGCTGGATTGGTAAACGAGTCCCAGATTTTTGTATACTCTCTCAAAAAGTTATCTGGTTTTCTAGCTCCTGATATAAACCAGATTTGCTCAGCCACGAACATCTTGATTGGTATTTTTCTTAATGACAATAAAGGAAAGCCATCCTTTTCAATGTCGATAGAGAAAGTGAGACCGGGAATAGCCTTGGTTTTGCAGTTTTGCCTCTGGCTTACTTCCTCAATACCATTTTCCAGAATATCTTTAAGGAGATTTTTATAGACTGTGTCAAACTTGTTCATGGTTATCTAATTGTATATAATCAAACTAACTATTGCAATAAAATGACTCAAATCAATTATCCATATTTACCAGAGAGAAGAGAAATAAAGTATGTTGATTCAGATAATTTTTATATGCAAACCGCCCGTGAGTTTTCAAAAAATAATTCTACTGATCGATTGCAGCCAACGGGTTCGGTAATTGTAAAAGACAACAAGATTATTGGAGAGGCGGCGAATGTTATTCCACTCACTAACCCAAGGTTGGTTGAAATGCATAAAAATGGTTTATGCACCCGAAAATTATTAAAAGTAAAAACCGGAACAAAATATTGGCTTTGTCCTGGTTGTGCCAAATATTCAGACCATTCCGAACAAAGAGCAATTAAACTAGCCAAGAAAAATGGTTTTGATATCAAAGGAGCAGATTTATATTTGTATGGACATTGGTGGTGTTGTAAGCCGTGTTGGGACAAGATAATCGAAGCCGGTATTCGAGACGTTTATTTATTAAAGGAAAGCGAGCGATTGTTTAATAGCCAATGCCCAGAAAATATTCTTGGTAAAAATTTTAAATAATATGAAAAAAGGGAAATTGATTGTAATCGACGGTACCGATGGAACAGGAAAAGCGACACAAACTGCCTTACTTGTTAATCGCTTAAAAAAAGAGGGGGTTAAGGTTAAATCAATTGATTTTCCTCAATATGAGAATAACTTTTTTGGAGAATTAATTGGCGAATGTTTGGCTGGTAAATATGGTGTTGAGTATCTAAAAATAGACCCTCATATTATTTCTGTTTTGTATGCCGCTGATCGTTGGGAATCATCAAAAAGGATAAAAGAATGGCTTGATAAAGGCTATGTGGTAATTGCAGATCGATATGTAAGTGCCAATCAAATTCATCAGGGCGGAAAGATTTCTGACGATAAAAAAAGACATGAATTTTTGAGTTGGCTAGATAAGATGGAACACGGGGTATTTAAAATTCCACGTCCAGACGCGGTGGTTTATATGGATTTACCGATTAAAACTGTTTTAAAATTGTTGCAAAGTAAAGAAGTGTTGGCTAAAAAGAAATATTTAAAAGGCAGAACTGACTTGGCTGAAAGTGATAGAAAACACCTTGAAGACAGTCGACGTGGTGGATTGAAAATAGTCGCCGGTTTAAATAATTGGCATTCCGTCGATTGTTCAAAAGATGATTGGATTATGTCACGAGAAGAAATTCATGAACAAGTTTTTTCCAAAATTAAAAATATTTTAAAAATTAATAAAAAATAAACCCATGAAAGACAAACAAATCGAAAAGCTGATAAAAGGAGAGGAGGCAAGACAGAAAAAGGTGGTGAATTTGATTCCGTCAGAGAATTATGTTTCTAAAGATGTACTTACAGCATTGGGAAGTATTTTTGATAATAAATATGCGGAAGGATATCCGCACAAAAGATATTATGGTGGTCAGACTTTTACCGATAAATTGGAATTATTGTGTCAGGATCGAGCCTTGAAACTTTTTGGATTGAAATCATCTGATTGGGCGGTGAATGTTCAGCCTTTATCTGGTGCGCCAGCGAATTTGGCGGTGTATTTAGCTCTCGTTCCCCTAAATGGGAAAATCA
>CAZLLX010000047.1:0-4096 GCA_964560805.1 uncultured Candidatus Saccharibacteria bacterium
CAGGGTTTGCAAAAGTTGTTTGATGAATTGCGTGGAAAAAAAGCTGAAACCCAAAAAGCCAAAAGTGAGGTGGAAGCAAAAAAGAATCAAGAACTTGATGCTCAGTACGAAATAGAACAAAAGAAAAAACAAATTACCCAGAATCAGACCGAGAAGAAAGAATTGTTAGCGATTACCACTAAGGTTGAATCAAATTATCAAAATGTTTTGGCTGATAGACAACGTCGAGCAGAGGTGATTCGTAGTGCTTTGTTTAACTTGCGCGATACTGATGGAATTCCATTTAGTTCAGCTTTAGAGTATGCCCAAAACGCTGCTAATAAAACAGGGGTTCGTGCTGCGATGGTTTTAGCGATTCTGTCTCAAGAGTCTGATCTCGGTAAAAATATTGGCTCTTGTTATGTTTCAGATCTAGCAACAGGGGACGGAGTCGGAAAAAATACTGGTTCAAAATTTCAGCAAGTTATGAAGGCACCCCGTGACACAACACCATTTGAAAAAATTACTAAAGCCTTAAAACTAACCTGGGCTACTACGCCAGTGTCATGTCCGCTTGGTGCTGTATATTATGTTGGACGAGGATTCGGTGGAGCGATGGGTCCATCACAATTTATTCCTTCAACCTGGGAATTATTCACTCCTCGTCTGAAAACTGCCTTAGGCGTATCTCAACCTAATCCTTGGAATCCAAAAGATGCCATAATGGCCACCTCTTTATATTTATCAGACCTTGGCGCTGGCACCCAAACTTATACTGGTGAACGTAATGCCGCTTGTAAATATTATTCAGGTAGAGCTTGTGATGCTCAAAAACCATCCAATGCCTTCTATGGCGACTCGGTAGTAGCTAAAGCCGCCAAATTCCAAGCCGATATCGATTTCTTGAAGGATTTATAAAGCCTTGCATTTTCACTATAAATCTGTTAATATCTTAAAACTATGAAAAAAGACGTACATCCAGCCTTTTTCCCAAAGTCCGAGACCACTTGTGCTTGTGGGGCTAAGTTTAATTTTGGTTCAACCAAAGAGAAAATTGACGTGGAAATTTGTGCCGTTTGCCATCCATTTTATACTGGTAATGATAAGGTGATTGATACCGCCGGCCGAGTAGAGAAATTCAAGGCTCGCCGAGAAGCTGGTGCTAAAAAGAAAACCGCTAAATAACTTATTCAAAAGCTCGATCACTTTAGTGTGGTCGAGCTTTTGTGCTATTATAATTTAATGAATATAGACGAGTTTAAAAATAATAAAAAAACTAGCTATCTAGCTGATGAATATGAACGCTTGGATAAAGAAGAACAGGCGGTTTTAAGCATGTCGGCGACTGATGCTTCAATGAAAGAATTGGCCGAAGAAGAAGCGTCTGGTCTAAGAGCTCAAAAAGAAGCAATTCAAAAGCAAATGGAAGAAATTGTGGCGGCCGAACAACAAGAAGAAGAATTTCCTAATGAAGTTATTCTTGAGGTCCGCGCTGGTGTGGGTGGTGATGAGGCTGCTTTGTTTGCCGAAGTTTTGGCAAAAATGTATAGCGGTTACGCTGGAATTAAAGGCTGGAGTTTCTCGCCACTTGATGAATCAACCACGGGTATTGGTGGTTACAAAGAAGCCTCTTTTGAAATTAAGGGTTTGGGGGTCTATAAAGAATTGCGTTATGAAACCGGTGTGCATCGAATTCAACGTATTCCGGAAACCGAAAAGAATGGTCGGGTTCACACTTCAACCGCTTCGGTGGCTATTTTGCCGATTCGTAAAAAAACCTCAATTGAAATCAAACAGTCTGACTTGATGATTGAAACTTCACGAGCTGGTGGTAAAGGAGGTCAAAACGTGAACAAGGTGGAAACGGCTGTTCGTATTGTTCACAAGCCTTCTGGTATTGAAGTTCGCTGTACTGCCGAACGTAGCCAGTCTCGAAACAAAGAAAAAGCCATGAGTATTCTTTTGGCTAAACTTGAACAACAAAAAGCCGAGGCGGATGCGATTAAATTTGCCAAAGAGCGTAAGGATCAAATTGGTACCGCCGATCGGTCTGAAAAAATTCGTACTTACAATGTGCTCCAGGATCGAATCACGGATCATCGTGTGAAAAACTCGTGGTATAATATTGAATCAATTTTAAGTGGGGAATCATTGGGTGATCTAATCGCTTATTTGAACGAAAATATGGGCAAACCAACTGACGGCAAGGATTCCGATGAAGATTAATAAAACAGTTGCATTTTAGCCTAAAATTTGATAAGCTACTCGAACATATGGAAATAACCAAAAAGCTTAATAACGAGCGAATAGACGAGATGTTTAAGGCCGGAGCCCACTTTGGCTACTCAAAAACTCGCCGACACGCAAGTACTGCCAAATTTATCTTTGGTGTTAAAAACAAAGTAGAAATTATTGATCTTGAAAAAACTGAAGAGGCTTTAGAAAAAGCTTTAAATTTCGTCTCAACTTTGGCTAAGGAGGGCAAGCAAATTCTATTTGTTGGTGGTAAAACCGAAGCTCGACAAGCTCTACGTTTGGCGGCTGAATCAATCAATATGCCATTTGTTGACGGACGATTTCTTGGTGGTACTTTAACTAACTTTGTAGAAATCAAGAAACGTTTAGCCAAGCTTGAGGATCTAACTAAACAAAAAGAAAAAGGTGAATTAACTCGATACACTAAAAAAGAGCGATTATTGATTGACCGAGAAATCGCTAATTTGGAAAGATTCTTTTCTGGTATTTCATCAATGAAAGATTTACCAAAAGCGGTTTTTGTTGTTGATTCTAAGAAAGAAGAAATTGCTGTAGCCGAGGCTCATAAAATGAAAATCCCTGTTATCTCAATTTCAGGTACTGATTGTGATATAACTTCAATTGAATATCCTGTTGTTGGAAATGATTCATCAGTTTCAAGTATTACTTTCTTTGTAAACGAAATCGCTAAGGCATATAAGAAAGGCAAGGTTCTAAAGGCCTAAAGAAACTTGCCACCTTGTCTGGTGGCTTTTTTCTTTGGAAAGCAGTATAATTGTTAATACTTATTTTTTAGCAAGTTATTTAATTTTAATTAAAAATATGGCAAATATTACCACCGAACAAGTTAAGGAATTGAGAAACTCTACTGGTTTATCTATTATGCAATGTAAAAAGGCCTTAGAAGAAGCCGATGGTGATATGGCTAAGGCAGTTATTTTGCTTCAGAAAAAAGGAGCGGGTATCTCAGCCAAGAAGGCTGATCGTGTCTTTGGAGCAGGCGCTGTAGCGGCTTATATTCACACCAGTGGTACAATTGGTACATTACTTGAGCTTAAGTGTGAAACAGATTTCGTGGCTAAAAATGAAGAATTTAAGGCCTTGGCTTATAACTTGGCGATGCATGTGGCCGCCGCTAATCCAATTTATCTAAAAATGTCTGATGTGCCTGAGGCAGATAAGAAACAAGCCGAAGAAGCTTTTCTAAAAGAAGTTGCTGATAAGCCAGCGGATATGCAGGCTAAAATTCTAGAAAACAAGGTTAATGCTTATTTTAAAGAGCGAGTTTTGACCGAGCAAAACTATATCAAGAATCCAGAACAAACTATCCAGGCTTTGATCGAAGCTTTTGTCCAAAAGTTTGGTGAGCGAACGGAAATCGGTCGTTTCACTCGATTTGGAATTGGCGAGAAATAATTTATGATTAATCTGATAATATTTTTAGTCGCCTTGGCGCTCATTGTCTTTTCATTAATAATGAAAAATATCGAGCTGACTCGTGGTCGAAAAATATTTTTGGCCTCACTTTTTGCTTGGAGTGATCAAGTAATTTTTAAGGCAATTGCTTGGCTAAAGTACTTCTGGTCAATGCTCACTTTTCGAAATGCCAAGTTGCTTTTTATCTGGATTATCGCTAGTATAAGAACGCTTGTAACTAGGGTTAAGCGCCGTTTTGATCACAAGCATTCACCATTTTTTGTAAAGAAAGATAATCATTTAACCAAGAATAAGGGTTCGGTTTCTTTCTTTTTAAAAGATGTGTCTGATTATAAAAAGACGCTAAGAGATAGTCAGGAAAAATAAATACGCCACCTTAGCTCAGTTGGTAGAGCAATAGTTTTGTAAACTATAGGTCCTCGGT
>CAZLLX010000048.1:0-4027 GCA_964560805.1 uncultured Candidatus Saccharibacteria bacterium
AGAGGGTATTCGGGCCGGCGTGGTGATTGATGAAGTTCAATACCATAAATATTCTGTAAAATATGGTTCATTGTTTGAAGCGGCAATCGGCGCTGAAGCAATCTATAATTTGCTAAAAAATATTAATCTGGCTGATCTTGAAACAAAATTAGTCGCCGAACTTGAAAAAGCTGGTTCACTTGAACGAGAAAAAATCAACAAGCGAATCTCACTTGTTCGTTCATTCAAAGAAGCTGATTTGCGACCTGAATGGATGTTCTTAACTCGAATTCCAGTTATTCCACCTGCTCTTCGACCAATGGTTCCATTAGATGGTGGCCGTTATGCGACTTCAGACGTAAACGATTTGTATCGTCGAGTAATTAACCGAAATAGCCGTCTTTTGAAATTGAAAGAAATCAATGCGCCTGAGGTTATTTTGCGAAACGAAAAGCGTATTTTGCAAGAAGCGGTTGATGCTTTGATTGATAACTCTATCCGATCTGGTAATGATGCTTTTTCAGCGGTTGGTAATTCACAAAAACGAGCACTTAAATCTTTGGCGGACAACCTTAAGGGTAAACGTGGTTTGTTCCGAGCCAATCTTCTTGGTAAACGTGTGGACTATTCTGGTCGTTCAGTGATTGTGGTTGGTCCGGAATTGAAATTGAATCAATGTGGTTTGCCAAAACATATGGCTTTGGAATTGTTCCGTCCATTCATTATTTCAGAATTGCTTAAAAAAGAATTAGCTTTCAACATTCGTGGTGCTGGTCGTTTGATTGACGATGGTATTCCAGAAGTTTGGGCGATTCTTGAAGAAATTATTGAAAACAAATACGTGCTTCTAAACCGAGCACCAACTTTGCACCGATTAGGTATTCAAGCTTTCAAACCAGTTTTGATTGAAGGTTCGGCTATTCAAGTTCACCCATTGGTTTGTACCGCCTTTAACGCGGACTTCGATGGAGACCAGATGGCGGTTCACGTTCCATTAGGTGAAGAAGCTCAAATTGAGGCTCATGAAATTATGGCTTCTGACAAGAACATTCTAAAACCAGGTAACGGTGAGCCAACTGTTTCAGCAAAACTACTTGATATTATGCTTGGTTGTTATTGGATGACCAAGGAAGTGAAAGGTGAAAAGGGTGAAGGTAAATATTTTGAATCACCAAATATGGCGGTTACCGCTTTTGATTTTGGTGCCGTTTCAATTCGAGCCAAAATTAAAGTGATGAGCTCTGGCGTCGGTCGTTATCAAAGTTTAGGCAACCAAATTATTGAAACCACCGTTGGAAGAATTTTGTTTAACACTACTTTGCCAAAGGATTATCCTTTTGTGAACAAGGAAATAAACAAGAAGAGTATTTCAGTGATTATTGATGATTTGATTAATAAATATGGTATTGGAAATATTCCGGCTGTTTTGGATAAAGTTAAAGCGTTTGGTTTCAAATACGCTACTTATTCTGGTACGACTTGGGGTCTTGATGATCTTGTGGTGCCACCAGAAAAACCAGCTATTATCTCAGCGGCTAAAAAGAAGTCAGAAGAAATTCAATCATTCTTTAATGATGGTTTGTTGACCGAAGAAGAAAAAGTTCGAAAAAATACTGAAATCTGGCACGGTGCCAAAAATGATTTGGAAAAACTAATTCCAAATTCAATGAACAAGAATGGTTCTGTTCATGACATGGTTACCTCTGGTGCCCGCGGTTCGATGGGTCAGATTACTCAGATGATTGGTATGAAAGGTTTGATTGTTAATACTGCCGGTGAAACTATTGAATTCCCAATTGTTGGTTCGATGAAAGAGGGTCTAACTCCGATTGAATATTTCATTACTACTCACGGTTCACGAAAAGGTTTGACCGATACCGCGCTTAACACCGCGAAGGCCGGATACCTTACTCGTCGATTGTTTGATGTGGCTCAAGACATTATTATTACCGAAGACGATTGTAAAACTAAAGACAGTATTGAAGTTCGAAATGATAATGAATTTGAATCAGGTGTCTCAATTTCAAAACACATTCGTGGTCGTGTTCTTGCGGCTGATGTACTTGATAAGAGTGGAAAAGTTTTGTTTGAAAAGGGTCATCTGTTGAAGAAGGATGAAGCTTTGAAAGTTGAACAAGAAGGATCAGGAGTTGTTCATGTTCGTTCACCACTTGCATGTAAAACCGTTCACGGTGTTTGTGCTAAGTGTTATGGTTCGGATCTTGGTCGAGGCGAATTGATTGGTTTGGGTGAGGCGGTTGGTACCGTGGCCGCTCAGGCGATCGGTGAACCTGGTACTCAGCTTACAATGCGTACTTTCCACTCAGGAGGTGCCGCTTCGGTTGGAGGAGATATTACTCAAGGTTTGCCTCGTGTGGAAGAAGTCTTTGAAAAGCGCAAGCCAAAGAGTCCAGCCGCTGTTAGTCATACTGACGGCGTAGTGACTGGCGTAAAGGATATGGGTAAAGAAAAAATTATTACCGTTTTGCCGGAAATCGAAGACAAGGGTAAAGGCAAAAAAGCGGAAATTGAATATGAATTCAGTTCACGCCGTATTCCACTTGTTAAAGTTGGTGATAAAGTAAAGAAGGGTCAACTTCTAACTGACGGTTCGGCTGATGTTGATGAACTATTCAAATATGCTGGTCGTGAAAAGACTATGAACTATGTAATTACCGAAGTTAATAAACTTTACGAATTACAAGGAGAGGCAGTTTCAAGAAAGCATATTGAAATTATCGTTAAACAAATGTTCTCTCGAATGAAGGTTAAATCAGCAGGTGATACCAGTGTGTCTGAAGGAGATATTATTGATGAATTGGATTATCGTTTGGAAAATGAAGAAGCTGTAGCTAAGGGAGGTTTACCAATGAAAGCTGACTCGGTGGTGATGGGTATTACCGAAGCCTCATTGGCTCGACGTTCATTCCTATCAGCGGCTTCCTTCCAACACACTAACCGAGTTTTGATCAACAATGCTGTTCGAGGTTCAGTTGATCGATTGGTTGGTTTGAAAGAAAACGTTATTATTGGTCGCTTGATTCCAGCTGGTACTGGCTTTAAGAATGGTCCAAAGTTCAAAATCGTTGATGATATAATGAGAGAGATTGATGGCGGGGCAGTTACAGAATAAGAGGGCACAACCACCCCGCCTTAACTAAGGCGGGGATCCGGACCTACTCAGTTTGTTTATAAATTATTTTACTATAAAACAAATGAAAATTAATAAGGGTTTCGTGATTCCTCTACTTATCACCATCATCGTCGCTTTGGCTATTGGTGGGGTGATTTACTTTACTCCAAAAAAGAAGGTGGAGGCGCCTGTAGTTCCTGTTTCAATCGATACTTCAGATTGGAAAACATACAAGAATGAAAAGTATGGATTTGAGTTTAAGTATCCTATACAGATAATTAGCAGTCTCCCAGAAGAGTATGAGAATGGGTTGTTTACTTTCTCAGTTGATAATTCAAATCACAATTTAATTTTTTCAACCTATAAAAAAACTGCTAACGAAAATATTCAGGAATATCGCAAATATCGTGATGGGGCAACGGATGTTTTACTCGGAGGTTATCTTTGGTTTAAAACTGAATATCGAGAAAGTAAAAATTCTAAACCAATATATTTTGACTATTATCTAGAGTCAAACAATAGAATCTATAAGTTTGAAGTAAACAATCTTGATAATCAAATTGTTCAGGATTCTGAAATTATTATTTCAACTTTTAAATTTAAAACTCCCGTTCAAGAAAAACCTATCGCCTGTACCATGGACGCCATGATGTGCCCAGATGGCAGTTATGTCGGCCGAACTGGTCCAAAGTGCGAGTTTGTGTGCCCTGTATCTTCCGGTAGTAATTCTTTAGTGTTTTTAAGTCAGCTTAAAAATATTTTTGGCCTTACGTCAGAAATTCAAAAAATTGAGAATAATAATGTAATCCAATATAAACTAGAAATACCCTCAAATAATCCAGATTTACATATATTCTTAAATAAAAATATACCAATAAATCAAGAAAGTGGAGAACAATCCGAACGTTCTGTTTA
>CAZLLX010000049.1:0-3911 GCA_964560805.1 uncultured Candidatus Saccharibacteria bacterium
CCTCGGTGATTGAATTCACCAGGCAGAACTTCATCCCGGCCACCACAACCTAGGAGGATATCCCTCCGACGGTGAACGCGCTCGATCCCCACCAAGGACGAGCGCGGTTTCTTTTACCTAAATTTTAAAATGCTATAATATATGAATGTTAAAAAACTCAACCCCAGTAGTACAAAGCAATACTAAAAATGTAACCGGTTTACATTCAGAAATTTTTGGTGATTTCAGTTTAGTGCGTGGCGATGTTTCAAAATTAAAAGGAAATCTAAGTTTACATAAAATTCGCGGTGATGTGTCTAAAATTTCCGGATCAATTGATGGTGTATCTGGTGATGTCAGCAATATTACGGGTGATGTGACCGATATTATCGGTGATGTTTCAAATTTGCGAGGAATGATTTCACCTATTGCGGGTGATATTTCAGGAATTGTTGGTAGTACGACAAATATCTCGGGTGATGTGACTCATATCAGAGGCAATGTTTCAAATATTACTGGTGATGTGTCTAAGATAATTGGTAATGTTAGTGATCTATCTGGTGATGTCAGCCGATTAAAAGGTAATGTAACTCGCTTAAAAGGTTTCGTCTCTAATGTATTTGGTTTAGCTACCAACATTTCTGGCGATGTTTCAAATATTTTTGGTGATTTAACTGGTTTGGAAGGTGATGCGACTGGCTTATCAGGTGATGTGCGAGACTTATTAAAGAAATAGAATTAATGATGGCCCTCCCGCGAACGGAAGGGCCATTGTGTGCACGTCGCCGGTTGGCTACGTCACACGGGTTGCTGCAGAACTGGAATCAGGGGCCCTTGATGGCCTTCTCCACCGATTGCCTGTTCGGTGACGACCTCGAGATCTTCCTCCCGTTGTTCCTTCATCTCGATGAGGTGAAGGAGAACGACTCTGGTGAGATAGAAAGCCGTCAGCTGTGCTTGATGTTGAACCAAATCTCCCTCGAAGACGACCGCGTCTCGGAGGAAATCCGGCTCAAAACCGAGCATCGGTGCCCGTATCAGAAACGACAGCATCTTCCCCGCCGTTTTGATCGTCAGTCGACCGTCGAACATGCGGTTGAAGATTTCTCTTCCAACCACGCAGTGAAGTTGAGCTTCACTGAGATTTGGGTGCTCATCCAGCAGCCCGCCGAGTGCACACACCTGGACTGTGTGCTTCACCAGGTTACGTGCTTTTCTGTTCTGAATTGCCATGTTTAGTACTCCTCATTGAGACTTTCCGTTCCCAGTTTATCTGGATTATCACGCCCGAGACATCGGACGAACAACTGAAACCACGGCAAATGGTTCCCGAACGACACAACCAAGTCAACTTGATTGATGTGATAAATCTAAGACAATTTTATTGGTATGTCAAATACTTGTATATATTTGTATTTTAGGTTATATTTATATTTACCAAATTGCCCCTAAACGGGCCTTTTAATTTTGGTTAAGTCAGATTAATTTAGTTCAGAAACAAGTCAAATTTTTCGCGCGTCTCCCTTCCCATCAGAATGGTTGGGTCCTAGCGACTCAAAATTTAACTTCTTTCTTCACTACATAAAATTAACAACTATAATTATTCAAAATGGAAATTAGAAATATTGCAATCATCGCTCACGTGGACCATGGTAAAACTACCCTGACCGACGCGATAATGAAACAAACCGGGGCGGCCGAGGAAGGTGCTTCGATGGACTCGAACAAGCTTGAGCAAGAGCGCGGTATTACTATTTACGCCAAGAATACTTCTATCTACTATAAAGACACAAAAATTAATATCGTGGACACTCCTGGTCACGCCGATTTTGGTTCCGAGGTGGAACGTGTACTTCGATCAATTGATACTGTGTTATTGGTGGTGGACGCGCAAGAAGGTCCGATGCCACAAACACGTTTCGTGCTAAAGAAATCTTTGGAACTTGGTTTGAAGCCAATTGTGGTTATCAACAAAATTGACAAACCTGCCGCCAATCCAGATTTAACTCATGAACAAGTTTTGGAATTATTTATGGAGCTTGGTGCCAATAACGATCAGCTTGATTTCCCTACTATTTACGCTGTCGGTCGAAAGGGTGTGGCGATGAAAAATCTAACTGACGAACAAAAAGATTTAACTCCGTTACTTGATTTGATTTTAGAAAAAGTTCCACCAGCCGCCACCGAAGAAAATATTAATTCCAAATTAGAAGCTCAAATTTTCAACTTGGGTTATGATAATTTCCTTGGTCGTCTTGCCATTGCCCGAGTTTACAAAGGTAAGATGAAAGCCGGTCAAAGAATTTTTGCCAAGACCCCAACCGGTGAAAGCCGAGCTTTTAAAATTACTAAACTCTTTACTTTTGAAGGTATTCAGAAAAAAGAAATTGAAGAAACTATCGCCGGTGATATTGTGATGTTTGCCGGTTTGGCTGATGCCTATATTGGTGAAACTATCTGTGAGGATGAGACACAAACCGCCTTGCCATCAATTAATATTGATGAGCCAACAATTTCGCTAAACTTTTTGGTGAATGATTCCCCTTTTGCTGGCCGAGAAGGAAAATTTGTGACTGGTCGTCAGATTCGCGAACGCCTTGAAAAAGAACTTGAAATCAACGTTGGTTTGAAAGTGGAATTTACCGAAAATATGAAAGTGTATGGACGAGGTGAACTTCACATTTCAATTTTAATTGAAAACATGCGCCGAGAAGGTTTTGAACTTCAAGTGTCTCAACCTCAAGCAATTATCAAGGATATTGATGGTGTGAAAAGTGAACCTTTTGAAGAAGTGACTATTGATATTCCTGAGGCAGTATCTGGTGCGGTGATTGAAAAACTTGGTAAGCGACGAGGTATTATGCAAGACATGAAAACCAAGGATGGCCAAATCAGAATGATTTTTGAAATTCCTACTCGCGGTTTGCTTGGATTCAAGGGCCAGTTCGTGATCGATACTCGCGGTGAAGGTATACTTTGTTCTCGCTTTATTGGTTTCAAACCATACGCTGGCGAAGTACAAAAACAAGATTACGGTGCCATGATTTCGATGATGCCCGGAAAAGCCTTGGCTTTTGCTTTGTGGAATTTGCAGGAACGTGGAGTGCTTTATATTGAACCAGGTGTTGAAGTGTATGAAGGTATGATTATCGGAAATGTGACCAAAGGTGAAGATATGGATGTTAATCCAACCAAGGGTAAACAACTTACAAACATGCGCGCTTCTGGATCAGATGAATCAATTTTCCTAACCCCACCACAAACTTTGGATATTGAAAAAGGAATGGAGATTATGAGTGAAGATGATTATTTGGAAGTGACTCCAAAAAGTGTCAGATTACGAAAAAAATATTTAACTAAGACTGATCGAGCAAAGGCCTTGAGATAAAATAGATAAAGAAACACACCGCGCAGGGAACCTGCGCGGTGTTTCGTTCGTGTCAAGTTTTGACCGAACAGATTATCGGAGCCAGCGTGGAAGCCGGAACCGAGCCCAAAAACTGTGCCTGGGCAAGCGAATCAATCGACGCTCTCGATTGGGAAGTTTCCCAAACGCGAACGTCCACGAACACGGCCTCCTCATGCGAGGCCGTTCGCTCGGTATCATTTCAGCGATGTCCATGGCCCAGTTTCCCCCCAAGCCATCTCCTCGCCGGACGCCGATGATCGCACGTGATATCTGGTTTGTGACCCGTTTTCAGACGGTTGGCCTCCGCACTGTTTGGCGGAGGAACCTGCACCGAATCTCCCGTCTTCGGGTCTGTTTTCCAAAAAACGCTTCCGGCCGTGCTCAATGTTTGTTCTCCTTATTCACAGTTTCTGGCTGTGATATTAAAATATCCTAACACATAAATACAAAAAAGCAAGTCTTGCGACCTGCTTTTTTGTCTAAATTTTATTTTAGAAAGAGAGAATTAGTAGCGTGAACCACC
>CAZLLX010000050.1:0-3738 GCA_964560805.1 uncultured Candidatus Saccharibacteria bacterium
ATGCCAGCTCAAATGAAAAGATTTTAAAATTAGCTGAAGATTTAAAAGTTATTAGTCAGGTCCATAACACAGATTTTATTGATTTATCAAAAATACTAACCGGATCAATTCACGACGGTGTTCATTTAACTGTCGAAGATAATCAAAAAATTGCCCGACTAATCGCTTCAGAAATCTTAAGGAAATAGTTTTTTTACCCCTCACTTTCTTCGACTGACTTTCTATATTCCAAGAGATAATCGGTTAGCTGTTGAACAGTAACACCAATCCTTTCAGCTACCTCCGCAAGATACAACAAGGCGTCATCGTCTGTTTCTCCTATTTCTAAGAAAGATAAAGCATCAGAAATAATATCCTCCGGAGCCACCTCTTGCGCCAAAGCCAGCTCTTCAATTCTTCTAAAAACATCAGGCGTTTCAGCGCGTTCAAGACTTATAATCATATGATTAATTATAGCATTATTAAAATATTAATTCTGTGATATAGTCTACAGTATGAAAAATACACCCAAATATATCTTAGGCTTTTTAGGAACATTAATATTCAGATTGATTACACCCAGCCTTGGTTTATCAAACATTTCACCATTAATGGCAACTGAACTAGCCGGATCTAAGGCTTTTGGCGCTTGGGCTGGATTTTGGTATGGAGCCCTATCAATGATTTTCATTGATTTATTAATGGGTAAAATTGGCAGTTGGACGATCGTCACCTCACTAACATATGGTGCTATCGGTACTCTTGGGTCATTTTTACTAAAATCAAGAAATCCATCAGCCAAAAATTTCATTTGGGTTAGCGTTGTCGGAACTTTAATTTTTGATTTAATTACTGGTGTGCTGGCGGGACCAATTTTGTTTGGCGGTAGTTTTTTGGCGGCAGCGATTGGCCAAGTGCCATTCACCCTTCGACACCTACTTGGAAATATTGTTTTTGCTGGCGTCCTAGCCCCTTGGTTCTATAAGAAAATTATGATTAATCCGAAATTTAAACTAGATTATATCTTTAAAACTTTAACTGTGCAATCTTTCTGAGTTCTCTACCTCATCCTTTTCATCACTGTAAGATAATTTTTTGAAGCCTTTTTCGATAAACCACAAAACAGTAAAGACGATAATGGTTAAAAGTGAGGCGATGATTGCCAAAGAGTAAAGACCAAAACCTGAAGCCATACCAATACCCGCCGACACCCACAAACCAGCCGCCGAAGTAAGGCCCGAGGTACGCATGTCGCGATTATTATGAAACACTAAACCGGCACCAATGAAACCAATACCCACCAAAACTTGTGAGGCAATACGAAGCGGATCAAAATTTGTGGAACCAAGTAACTGAGCGGAAACCAAGACCGAAATAATAATAAAGAGAGCCGAGCCCATTGAAACGAGGGCGTAAGTGCGCATACCGGCAGCTTTACCTGCCAAGGTGCGTTCAATACCTACCAAACCACCAAGAGCAACAGCAATGACTAAACGAATCAAGATATCAATAGTTGCGAGTTCCATTATTTTAAATTTAATTAATATAGGATAATTTTAACTTAAAATTAGTGTGATAACAACTCATGTTATAATACCCCCGTGCAAATAACTGACCTAATTGATAAACATTTCCACCTGCAAACCGATCAAAAATTGGCATTAAAAAAGCTTGGCTTAAAAACCATAGAGGATTTGCTGTATCATTTCCCCACCCGCTATGGCAATACAGCTGATAAAAAGAATATTAACAGTTTAATGGCCGGAGAAAGTGTAGTTTTATTTGGAAAAATTTCCAATCTTAAAACCGGCAAGGCTTTTGTAAAACGAACGCCAATCGCCGAAGGTTTACTGGAAGACGAAACTGGCAGTATCAAAGTGTTATGGTTTCATCAACCTTACATTGCCAAAATGATTCCGAACGGATCCCTGGTTCGAGTGGAAGGCAAAGTTTCTGAACGAAAAGGTGTGTTAAGTTTGCTCAATCCCAAAATTGAAAAAGTAGCTTATTTACCAGACGATATCAAAGAATCACTATTTGGCAGTAATTCAGAAGGATCTGATGAATCAAATCTTCATCATTTGTATCCGGTTTATCCTGAAAGCAAAGGTATCACTTCCAATTGGCTTTATCACTCTATTCAAAAAATCTTAAAAAGTTTAGAAGAAGAAAAAATTAACGATCCTATTCCAGAGCATATTTTAAATACTTATAATTTACCCACCCTTTCCACCGCCCTAGTCTGGATTCATGCCCCAATGAAACAAGCTGACGCCTTATCCGCCCGCAAACGTTTTGCCTTTGAAGAAGTTTTTTATATTCAGTTACAAAAAAAGAAAGAAAAGATTTTGTGGCAAAAAAATCCGGCTTTTGTGATTAATAAAACCCCGACCGAAATTGAACAATTTGTCTCAAGGTTCCCCTTCACCGCCACCGAAGCTCAACACAAAGCCATCAACACCATTATTGCTGACTTTGAAAAAGGTTTTGCGATGGCCCGATTACTTGAGGGTGATGTAGGTTCAGGTAAAACCGCCGTCGCGGCCACCACCGCTTGGGCGGTAATTACTTCCCGCCCTAAAGGCCAAAACTATGGCCACTTGCAGGTGGCTTATATGGCGCCAACCGAAATTTTGGCCAAACAACATTTTGAAAGTTTTATTCAATATTTTACCTATCTTGGCATTAATATTGGCTTAATTACTGGAACCGAGTGCCGAAAGTTCCCCTCAAAATCTAACCCGAAAGAGTGGACAAAAATTTCCCGAACGCAATTATTGAAATGGGTGGCCAATGGTGAAATTCCAATTTTAATCGGAACACATGCCTTGATTCAAAAATCGGTTGATTTCAAACATCTGGCCTATGTAATAATTGATGAACAACATCGTTTCGGTACCGCTCAAAGACAAAAACTGGCGACCAAGAATACTTTGAATGATAAAGTGATTAATCCCCATCTTTTGTCCATGACCGCCACACCAATCCCCCGCACCCTGGCCTTAACCGCCTTTGGTGATTTGGATCTAACCTTACTTGATCAAATGCCCGTCGGACGAAAACCAATTATTACCGAGATAGTTTTGCCAACTGACCGGGAAAATACTTATCAAAAAATTAAAGAGGAAATGAATAAAGGCCGACAGCTTTATGTGATTTGCCCACGCATTGATGAACCGGATCCAGAAAAACAAACAGCTGTGCAAGCAAAATCGGTAACCGAAGAAGCCGAGCGATTAGAACGTGAAGTTTTTCCAGAATACAAAGACAAGATTGGAATTTTACACAGTAAAATGTTACCAGTAGATAAAGAGTATGTGATGGACCAATTCAAACTTGGTGAAATTAAAATATTGGTCGCTACTTCGGTGGTGGAAGTTGGAGTCAACGTGCCAAATGCCACCATTATAATTATTGAAGGCGCCGAAAGATTTGGTTTGGCCCAGCTTCATCAATTACGCGGACGAGTTATTCGCAGTAATGATCAGGCCTACTGTTATGTTTTTGCTGATTCCAAAACTCAAAAAACAGTTGAACGTCTAAAAGCGTTCAAAAATTCAAGCAACGGTTTTGAATTAGCTGAATTTGATTTAAAACTTCGTGGTCCTGGAGAATTATCAGGTACTAAACAATGGGGTATTTCAGATATTGGGATGGAAGCCTTACAAAATATCAAAATGGTAGAAGCCGCCAGAGCCGAAGCTGAATATTTATTAACTAATGATTTTGACTTAATTAAATATCCCATATTAAAAGATA
>CAZLLX010000051.1:0-3588 GCA_964560805.1 uncultured Candidatus Saccharibacteria bacterium
AAAGATACCTCTAGCCGCACGAGTCGCCCTCATTCCTGTTGTTAGTCTGCCGGCTTCTGCTGCGGCGGAAATGGTTGCTGTTGAAGCACCCGCAATTGCTATTCCACCAGTAACAGCAATAGCAATGGCGGCTAATATTGCTTTTCCAATTTTACCAGCCCATTCCCCAACCTTACCACTGAGTTTTTTTGTTACCTTAATTCCAGTAATTAAAAGGGAAATGGCCAAAACATAATTAAGTAAGTTGCCGAGATCAACATTTTTTCCCCAGGCATTTCCGCTAAGCATATTAGCCATAATATTTCTAATATCATCCTGAGCCTGGGTCATTTTGAAAGTTAAAATTAGAAAAAAAACGAAGATTGGAGCTACCGATATTTGATTAACCAGACTAGTTCTCCATTCGTCCGACTTTTCTTTTAACCAAGGAATTGACTCGCCAACAAAACCAATTGGCGATATCGCTAATAATATTATTAATCCAACTGTCCGACCAATAATTAAAACTGCCGCACTACAGAAACCCCAAATTAATGTACCAAGAAAAATTATTTGAAGTACAAGCAAGGTGATAACCGCCGCCTGACCAGAGGCGCTAAGTTTATCAACATCCATTATAGAGGCGCCGCCTATTGATTGCATAAACATACCACTAATTTGGTTTAGAATTCCACCACCGGATTCAATAGATGACCACAATGATACTGCGATCCAATTACCGAGATCGATTGCGACTTCTGTAAAAAAGAAACTAAAATTTATTAGTACTGCCGAGATTATTACACTAGCGACTGTTGATTTTTTCTTGGGGCCGAAGTTTCCTAGAATTATTGAAAATGATATATAGAGTAAAATGAAAATAAAAGAAGTGTTTATCAGGTTTCTAATAATTTCCCAAGTGGAAATTAAACCACTCGATTCAACCACTTGTTTAAAATTACTGATTGATAAAAACATTGACATGTCAAATAACGCAGCAGATAAGTAAACCACCGAGCTCATTGCTGCCATTATTATAAATAAAATTCCATATAGAATAAGATAGACACTGTTTCTTAATACACCAGTACCATAGTCACTTATTTTAAGCACGCCGTCCCATACAGAACTCCAAAAACCCTTCTTTCCGCCCGCTTCTGATGCGCTTATTACTCCTGCCTCTACTGCCATTTTCTTTAATTCTTGTACCCTTCTTTCGTATGTCACCTTGTTATTTCTTAGACATTCATCTAAGTTTTTTTGATCAAGACATGCATCGTCATTTATATCTAGCTGGTTTTGTGCCTCTTGCATTTTTACGGCCAGGTCTGCTCTAGACGTAATGGTTTCGTTTCTCGGATTTTGTTGGGCATTAGAAAATAGCGGAAAAATATAAACAAACAGTAATATTAAAGTAAAAAGTCTTAATTTCCTCATTCTGATGTTAATTTTACAATACAATCAATTTTTCTACCAGCCTTTATAATTCCAAACAGGCTTCATACTCGGTTATGGCGGTTTGTAGGTCTTTATTTAAATCAGCCAGTGTACTTGAGGCGTAACTAATCTCCGTTTGATTCCAGGTGTGAAGGTTTGGTAATAGTGTTGAGAATTTCATAATTTCATTATCAACTTGGTTCTCGCTGTATGCACCTGACACTGAGGAATAAATACTATTTATAGTATTAAGGTTATTTTGTGAAATGGATATTGCCGGTAGGATACTTGATTGAATTTGTTTAACACTTGAAATGGTACTTGATGCCTGACTTAAGCTTGATAAGGCATGATCAAGATTCGTTGTGGACAGTGGCGGATTCTGTCTATTAATAGCATTGTCATAGCAGGCATAAACCTGAGTATATTTCGAAATTAGATCAGTTGCCGACTTGTAAATTTTTGTATAGTTAGTATAGAAATTTTCCTCTGGTGTTTTGTAAGTAGACAAATACCCCAGCATTGTATTTTTTTTGTTTTGTAGGGCCATGTCTTGCTCTGTGGTGGTGTAATTTGCTTGGTTATAGGTATCGGTATTAATTCCAGAACTATAATTTCCACTAATGTTGGAAATGTTGTATGAATCTGGATTGTTTGAGCCAATCGATATCTGATTAAAGGTTTGATTTTGGTTGTTCATTAATAAACCCCGCCACTCTGGATTGTTTGGGGATAATTCATCTTTTCCGATAAGAGCATAACCCTTATTCATCGCTGTTGTTATTACAGACATAGCTAGAGCGTTAAGAATTTCATTAACATCATCTGCTAAATTTAATGCTTCCCAGTCAAGGGTGTTAGTCTTTTGCATTACATCTTGAAGGGCAGTGCCCGGAGTAATAATATCGCACTTCTCTTCCTTGTATAACTCAATCTCTTGTTCTGGTAGTTTTGTATCTTGTGTTTGGCTAGATCCGACGGGTCTCTGGATTGGATTAGTATTTATTCCATAATCGAAATTTGGATCACCAACCGATTCATTCGTGATTACTGTTTTACCAGATTTGTCTTTGACTCTGGTTGAACATTTCTTCATTGATAGGAATCCTCCTCCCCAGTTTAGCTCTGCTTTTGTTGATTCATCAGCTTTTTCGGCCTCTGCTTGTAGTTTGTTCTGGACTAGCAGCATTGAACCCATTTGATTGTTTTGTGGTACTGTGGTTACGGCAAGCCAAGCATCCCATCCCCCTCCGTTTATAAAATCACCGCTCATAAAGTCTTTATAGGCAGTTTCAACGTTATCGAAGACGTCTGTTAGTCGACATCCAATTTGATCTTGAAACGGAGAATACTGGAGACTCAAAGTTGCTTTTATGTTTAGTTTAAATGGTTCACATAAAAAATTTAGTCTGCTGTCCTGGATAAAATTACCAACAGTACGATCTGCCGTTTTCTCCAAGAATTTGGTTGGATCTTGAATAAATGAGGGATTACCCTGGAAACCACTGTTAATCCAATTTACTAAATCCATAGTGAAAGCCCTCATGGCAATTTTTAGACCCAACATCGCAAAACTGTTCCAGATGTTTTCTTTTTGGGCGGTACCAGGGCCGACACCAATATCGGAAAGGAGCATGTGAAGGGTGTTATATCTAACACCAGTATCACAGGGCATACCTCCAGCTACGGTCAGTGGAGTACAGTCGGCATTTGCCGCCACCGCTGCTGTGGCTATGGGTGTAGCCTGACCCAGTGTTTGGGTGGCTGCCACTTGAGCTGATGCCACGGGTACTAAGATGGGAGAAACGACAAAAATAAAAATTAGGACAATTAGGTATTTTTTATTTTTTAATAATTTCAAAAACATTTTTATATTATATAACGTTTGTAATATAAAAACCATACTCGCCTTCTTTGTAAATAATATTTCTTTGAATGAAAAAGTTTTTAATGTCTAGTACATCTTTTAATAAATTTGCGCTTGAGGTTTGATATACTTTCATTCCACCAATTGAATTTAATGGATCGGTAAAAAGATTTTGAATTCTAATCAAGCTATTCCTTAGATTGTAAGTATCATTGATTAAGGCCAAATGCATATTCAGGGCCTGAGTTGGCACGGTAATGGCCGCTAATTTTTCTATGGTATTAGTATAACCCTCTACTATTGCC
>CAZLLX010000052.1:0-3571 GCA_964560805.1 uncultured Candidatus Saccharibacteria bacterium
TTATTGATAAAAGTGTTAATCTAAATAATTACTTTGAAATTGTCCGTGATTGTGCTGGAAATGCCAATTTGATTGAGCAAGTAAAACTAGTTGATGAATTTGAAAGTGAGAAAAAATTCGGAGCTGATAAAAAATCCTACACCTTCCGAATCACTTATCGTTCACATGAACGAACCCTGACTAACGAAGAAGTAAACAAAATTCAAGATAAAATTATTGCCGAAACTAAATCTCAATTATCAGCTGTTGTACGTTAATGATTAAAAAATATTTTACAAGAAGTGTTTTGATTCATATTCTGGTTGCTATAATTTTAATTGGCGGTTTGGCTTTGATTGAATTTTTGAATGGGCGATTACCAATTTGTAAATGTGGTTATGTTTTAGCTTGGTATAATAATACAAATGGGCCAGGAAATTCACAGCATCTAACTGATTGGTATACGTTTTCACACTTAATTCATGGTTTCTTGTTCTACGGCTTTTTATGGTTGGTTGCCAGAAAATTACCAGTGCGAACCAGATTAATTTTAGCAATCATAATTGAATGTGGTTGGGAATTACTTGAAAATTCACCGCTGATAATTGATCGTTATCGTACAGCTACTTTTGCTTTGGATTATTATGCTGACAGTATTATAAACTCTGTCTCAGATGTAATTGCGATGGTGGTTGGTTTCCTTTTGGCTAAAAAGTTTCCAATTTATTTAAGTATTTTTATTATTGTTGCTCTGGAACTGTTTGCGGGTTATATGGTGCGTGATAATTTAACGTTAAATGTGATAATGCTTATTTACCCAATTGAATCAATCAAGGTCTGGCAAGCGGCCCTTCCGATTTAAGTCGGTTTGCTGATTAATAAAATCTGAAATATAATAGTTAGTATTATGTTTTATGATTCATTTTGGTCTATTGTTGTTGTCGTTTTATTAATTGTTTTGTTTAGTAAAGTTTCAACCCTAAAGAGAAGAGTTTCTACATTAGAGTCAAAGTTGGATAATTATAATTTGGCCAAAGCACCGTCAAACCAGATTAGTCCTCAAGTAACAACAGAAGCTATTTCCCAGACTCCCACCCAAACTCCAGCTTTTTCTACGAATTCAACTCCCATGACTGTTTCAGACGAGGGCGCTTTTGTTAAATGGTTAAAGGAAGATTGGTTACAAAAATTAGGTTCGCTCTTACTTTTGATTGGTCTTGGCTGGTTTACCACTTATGCCTTTATGAATAACTGGATTGGCCCAGTCGGCCGAATTACCCTCGGTTTGATTCTTGGTTTGGTTGTTTTGGTTCTCGGTCATTTCCGAATTAAAAAGTATTTGAATCAGGGCGGAGTTTTCTTGACTCTTGGCTCGGCAATAATTCTTCTCACTATTTTTGCTGGTCAAACGTATTATCAAATGTTTGTGCCTGCTGTAGCTTTGACAATTATGTTTCTAAGCACCGCTTTTGTAGCTCTTCAAAGTGTTAAAAATAATTCCTTGTCACTAAGTTTGTCTGGCTTAGTTTTAGCTGTCTTGGCCCCTTTGTTTTCTGGTGATCTTGGCGGTCCATATATGACCTTCAACTATCTTTTGGTTGTTACTTTGGGTGCGATTTGGATTGTGGCAATTAAAAAGAATTGGGGAGCGATAATTTTAGCAAATCTAGTCGCGGTCTTTTTCTACAGTTTGCCAATAATTTCTAGTTATAGCGACCGAACAAATAATTCTGGTTTAATAAACTACGCTTATATTTTTACTTTGATTTTCTTCTTGAATAGTTTGGTTAATATTTGGCGTTCAAGAGAGGGGAATTTGAAGGCTTTCTTGTGGACTGCCGTTATTAATTCCATTTTCGTTTTAACTTGGATTATGTCGTTTGCGGCTCCTGAATGGCAAAGCTTAATCGTGGCTTTATGGATGGTAATATTCGCTATTGGTGCTTTTGTGCTGTTCGCCGAAGTTAAGATCCCAACCGTTTTTTATGTTTATTCTGGTGTGGCGGTGATGTTTTTGGCTGTTGCCACCGCTTTGGAATTAAATGGTTCAGCCTTAACCTTAGCTTATATTATCGAGGGCGCCTTGATTCCAATAATTATTCGATTAATTACCAAAGATTTACGGGTGATGATAAAAACCTCATTGATTTTAATTGCCCCAGCTATTTTAGCCGCTGGCAATTTGCTCGAGTATTTTGATTCTCGTGAGGTTATGAATAAAGAATTCTTTGTTGTTCTATTTATGGTGGCTGCTCTAATGATTGTTGGTTCAATTATTGGAAATTACCGTAAAATTGAGTCAATTGATACTGAGGCGGACAGCTTCTTATTAATTGTTGGTTCAGTTTTTGCTTATGGTTTAATTTGGGCATTTATTAGTAATCTTTTATCAGCTGATCCTGCAGTGGCTACAGCTATTTCACTTATCATCTTTACCGTTATTGGTTTGGTTAAATATTTTTACGGTATTATTGTTAGTTCCAAGATATTAAAAACTTATGGTGCGATATTACTTGGCTTGGTAGTGGCACGTTTAATTTTGGTTGATGTTTGGAGCATGACCATGGGTGCTAAAATATTTGTCTTTATCATGATTGGTGTTTTGTTAATCAGTACTGCCTTTATCAGCCGAAGAATTAAACAAGCTTAATATGAAAATAATAAAGATCCTAATTGTCGCCTGTCTTTTTACTTTTGTTTTTACTGTTTCAGCTTCAGCTGATAGTTCTTATCGAAATTTACAGGATTTAACCATCCCAAATATTGTTGTACCGACAGTTGTTGAATTACCGCTTAATAATATTAGTTTGGAACGTTTTGATTTTGCTGTCTTTGATCAAAAGGATAGTAAATTTATTCCATCATTATTGTTGAATTATAAAACTGAACTTGGTTATTCAATAACAGCTAAAAACTTGATTACTGGTGAAATAAAAAGTAATCTGAATCAATTGACTGATGGTAATAATCAAACCTCAGTTGATTTTGATCTGCCAAATAACCAAAAGGGTCAGCTGGTCTTTGTAATTAATTCAGCTAAAGAAATAACTACTGATTCATTATCACTTTGGTTAGATAATTATGTAGCTTTGCCAAATACAATTAGTATTGCTATTAATAAGGGTGGTGAAAATCGAATTATCTTGGCTAATCAATCGATGAACAGCTCCACAGTTAATTTTCCAAAAACTACCAGTAACAATTTTATTGTGACTTTAACCTATGGTCAGCCACTAAGAATTACTGATATTCGCTTGGCAAACTACAATATGTCAGTCAGCCCAGCCCTAAGATTTTTGGCTCAACCTGGTCATGCTTATTCTGTTTACTCAAACCCAGATCGTCCGGTAAATATTAATCTGGGCGAGAGACCAAACTTGTCTGATAATAGTGGGGTAGTAAAAATCGCACCAGCGCCAATTAAAAATAATCCAACCTATGTTTTATCGGATGTTGATGGGGATAGTATCCCTGATGTTCGTGATAATTGTGTAAACTTAGCAAACTCGGATCAAAAAGATATTGATAATAACGGGCGAGGTGATGCCTGCGATGACTTTGATAAAGATGGAGTAATAAACAGCCAGGATAA
>CAZLLX010000053.1:0-3554 GCA_964560805.1 uncultured Candidatus Saccharibacteria bacterium
AGTAAAAACGATTTGAGCCGGACGCATGCTTGTGGCATACGTCCGGCTCTTCAACACCTGGCGCGGGTGGCTATTTCGTACGGCCGCTATATGGCAGCCACAGTTTTTCCTGGAACCACTCATCGAGAGTATGGAGAAACCTCCGACGATAAAACGTCGTGCAGATTTCTAACTTTCCACATTTTCGACAGCTCCTGAATTGAACCCGACGCCAAAGGCGACCTGCATCTGGCGGGTGCCATGTTCCACCGAAGTAAATGTAGTTAAATGGCCATAGGTGTACGCCGCAACGATAGCGCCGGACAAACAGAATCAGGCCAGAAAGCACCACGAACACGAACATGAAGATCGCCAAACCAAACACAAAAGAGTTCATAGAACCCTCCTTCCATCAGCAATTCAACACCCGTTTTACTTTTCCGTCAAGGGATTTATTAACTTGGTTAAAATTAATTCAAGCACCATTTCGGGCAAATAGGCTTTGACTAAAAGATCATAATAAGATAATAAAGTAAGTAAAGTTTCAGAATTAATTAAACTACCCTTTTTATCTGCGACCGATTTAAGATAATTAAAATCGGTGTCAGCCATCCCTTCTTTAATTCTTTCTTCGGCTGATTTTAAATTACGTAATAAAAGAATAGCGCGGGCTTTGTGTAAAACCAGTTTGTAATATAAAACTAAATCAATGTTGGTTTCAATCGCTTCGGCTACAGCAGATAAACCAAGTTCAAGATTTTTCTCATCAATTGCTCGTAAAAAATTATTTACCACTTCGGCCTTTGGGGCGCCGGTAATCAAAGCAACTTCATCCAAACTTATTTTTTTGTCTTTGGTTGAGCCAATCACCTTTTGCAAAATACTTTGTGAATCACGGAATGAACCATCGCCAAGCATAGCAATTAAATCAGCCGCCGAGCTGTCCAAGGTAAAACCTTCTTTCTTGGCAATAGTTTGAACAACATCTTTTAACACTTTTTGCGTTGGACGTTTAAAAGAAAAAGTCTGGCAACGCGAAAGCACGGTTTCAGGAATTTTTTCTGATTCGGTGGTGGCCATAATAAAAATAGCGTGTTTTGGTGGCTCTTCCAAGGTTTTAAGCAAAGCATTCCAGGCGGATTTAGACAGCATATGCGCTTCGTCTAAAATATAAACTTTGTATTTTGATTCAAATGGTAAAGTGTTTATTGATTCATTAAGTTCGCGAATATTATCAACGCTGGTATTAGAAGCGGCATCAATTTCCGTAATATCGGCTGGTGCGGTACCAATTTCACGCGCAAAAATTCTGGCGACACTGGTTTTACCAGTTCCGCGCGAACCAGAAAAAATATAAGCATGGGCGATATTACCCTGCTCGATTGAAGATTTTAAAACTTTGATAACCTGATCTTGACCAAGGACTTCAGAAAATTTTTGTGGGCGATATTTGCGGTATAAAGATGTTTCAGACATGAAAATAGTATAGCATAGGAAAAAATTTGGACAAAAAAAGAGGGGGCCGTTACCGTGCCCCCGTCCGACAGCGGATACCCTAGGGGGTACCCGCTGTCAACTCTTGTAACGCATCAAGCGCGTCATAACACCGCCTCCTTTCGGAAAAAGAACGAAATCATATAATACAACAATTAAATAAAAAATCAACCAAGAAATGATTTAGTAATCCCCTCTACTTCAATATAAGAATCCGTTTCCATTAGTTTGGTCCGCAATTCAGAAGCCCCGGGAAAACCATTCACATAAGCTTTGAAATGCTTCTTCATCACCGCAAAGTTTTTCACCCCTTTCATTGTGTCTTCAAAAAGCTTGGTGTGCTCAAGCATTATTTCTAATTTTTGGTTAACACTTTTTTCGTGTTGCTTTGGATCAGGATTAAACAACCAAGGTTTACCAAACGCACCACGACCGATCATTATGCCATCCACACCGGTTTCTTCAAATTTTTTCTGGCCGTCATTTGTATCCACCACATCCCCATTACCAATCACCAACACCTTTTTATTGTTTTTTAAATTATGTTCACGTACGATTTCCACTACCCTTTTTACATCTGCCCAGCGGGCTGGAACCAAAGACAGTTCTTTTTTTGTGCGGGCATGAATAGTCAGCGCTGAAATATCTTCTTTTAGTAATTCAGGAATCCAATTTTCTAGTTCTACTTTATTAAAACCTGTTCTGGTTTTTACTGATACTGGAATCTTTTTACCAGTCCACGCTACCCCATCCAAAGCGGCGCGAATAATGGCTCGGGCCTTTTCGGGATTTCGAATTAAATCCGCCCCCGCTCCTTGTTTTAACACACTTTTATCTGGACAGCCCATATTAATGTCTAAACCATCAAAACCAAGTTCGGCAATCAAAGCGCTGGCGTTATAAATTGTTTCTGGATTTGAACCAAAAATTTGCGCCACGATCGGCCGTTCATTTTCGGAAAATTTAAGCATTGGTAAAAGTTTTTCTTTACCGCGTGAACATAAACCATCAGCCGATACAAACTCGGTCCACAAAACATCGGGCTTGCCATATTTAGCAAACATCGCCCGAAACGCACTGTCGGTTACATCAAGCATTGGCGCCAAAGCAAAAAATGGTCGCTTCTTTAGATTTAGCCAAAAGTTTTTAGTCATTTATTTTGTTCCTGCCCTCTTGCCGACAACCACACGGCTCTCAAAACGCAGGTCCACATAGTCTAGCGATTCTATATTTTTATGCAAATCTAGGTTGCCAGAATTCAAAGCCAAGAAAAGATTATCAAAATTTTTCACGATACCACCATTACGATCATTAAAAATAATTTTCACCCCGCTTGAAAGATAAAAAGTAAAATCGTGTCCATCAAAGGCCGCCGCTCGGACTTCTATATTTATATCTGACAGTTTTTTTATTAAAGAATTAAGCAAGCCAAATTCGTCTTTAAGATAAAAACCCTCCTCCGACACCTGACCAAAGAATTTTAAATAAATTGGGCCAGAAAAGTTTGGCGCTTGATCAAAAACAAAACTGGAATGATCAATAAAATAACAGGCTTGATCGGTATTAAAACTTTCACCACACCAAACGGCGTATGGTTTGCGTTCTACAATATTAATTGAAACAACCTGCCAAGCTTGCCAGCTAACTTCAATTGTCTTTATCGTTTTAAATTCTTTTTCAATCGCTTGTTCAATTTTTTCGCGGGGGTAAATCAAAAAATTATTTCGAGCAAACAAAGCCAGGTATCGCCCCTTGGTATTTTCGTTAGTGATTTCTAAAATTCGACTAGTAGAGATAGTTTTGTTCCCTTCAATAATATAGGTTTTGATTGTCCAGAAACTTTGACCAGATAAAATAGCTAAACCAAAGATAAAAAATAAAACGAAAAAGACAATAATATAGAGACGGACCCAAAACAAACGTCTTTGCTTGGCTCGCCTTTCAGCGGAACTAAATTTTGTACTGATTTTAGACGGCATTCCAGCTTATTGTAACACGAAGGTTAATCATTGCTAAGGAGTATCTTTTTCCGGGTGCGCATATTTTTCTGCTGAAAAATTGCTCTCTCTCGGCTACCCGCC
>CAZLLX010000054.1:0-3440 GCA_964560805.1 uncultured Candidatus Saccharibacteria bacterium
TTTTCTTAGTCCGTTGTATAAAATTAAATTCATACAACTTACTTTTATTACCTTGATCTATCTACAACACTATAAAAGACCCAATTAAATTGGTGTGTTGCGATAGGATTTAATTTTCAAACAACATTCTCTCTGAAACTAAAAACCACTCTTTCGAGCGGTACCAAGGCAACATCTAAAAGACGTGGCTATGATTTCCGCTGTTTTAGATTAGTTTTCTTATGCATATCTGTATAGTCGATAAGTATATACGAAGTTAAAAAAAATGCAAGTCTTTTTTACACTTTCTTCTATATTGCCTTTATTCGGGTATTTAGGGTATAAAAATAGCCCTAATTATAGGGCTATTTTCGACTTCAATTTGTAATCTATTTTATGGTCACAATATCAATATCTCGCCCAATTTCATTATCATTCAAATAACCAATCACGGTTACTTCAATTTTTTGAGGCTCGGTTACACCAGGATCAAGCGCAAGTTTTACATTAGGAAATGTGAAATTCTTTGTTTGCATAAATGCAAATGTTAATTTATCACCGCATGTCCATCCCCCCTTAGCCCTAACAGATACTTTTGATTTATCACAATTTATTAACAATGCTAAACGATCAATCACGGAATCAACATGAAGAGAATAGGTGTAAGTGCTGGTAGCGGTCTGTTCGCTAGTTAAATTAATTATATTTTCTTCGTCAGTAAGACCATTTTGATTTTGTTTTTCAAGGTTAATTAAAAACTGATTAGCAGCCGCAATTTTATCTTTTGGAATTGCTTCAACTAAAATCAATAAATTAACCAAATCTTTTAATGACATTGCTTCAGCTGATACTTGAAGCGAAATAAATAAACCACTTATCATAAAAGTTAGTCCCACAAAAGATAAAAATATTTTTTTCATATAGATAAATGCTATCACCATTTAAATACAAAAACAACCTCTGGCCAGAGGTTGTTTTTGGAACAAATTCTTAAAAGAAAATTAAGAAAAATTATTCGTGATGAATTTCGCTTCGAACCTTTTCAATGTATCGAGCAGCAGCATCGCGTCCACCAAGACCAAATGAAAGGCCTAGTGCAAGTGACAAAGCAGCGATAACACCGATAAACAATGGTTGAATGAAGGCGCTTAGAATCTGAAGTTGGTCCAAAGCCGCCATAAATGCAAAGACCAAGATTGCCCAACGAGCAATTTGACCTAGGATATTAGCAGATGTAAGACCAGCAGCTTTTGCAGTTGAAACAATCAATTTCATGATTGCTTGAGAAATAACAACTGAAACCAAAAGAATCAAAGCGGCGACGATTACGTTTGGCAAATAGTTCAAAACTATTGAACCAAGATATGCGGTCACAACTTTCAAACCAAGAATATCAAGTGCAGCAACTAATGATACAACGATAAAGAACCATTTTACCAAAGCGCCAAGAAAACCTGATGAACTTAGAGTGAAACCACCCTTCTCAACTACCTTATCAAAACCAGCTGCTTTCAAGGCAGTATCAAGCTTGATAGTTCGGACAACTTGGGCAACTAGGCGACCAAGGATAACCGCAATTAACCAACCAACAAGAAACAATACTATAGCAGCAACGAAACTTGGGATAAAACTTGCAACACCAAACCAAACTTCTTGGAATGAGGTTTTCAATACATCAGCCCAGGTATAGATATTAGACATACTTTACTTAATTATTAATGTTATAAACGTTTATAAATTTTATACAAAACCGACTAAGGAAATTAAAGTCGACCATTTCCTTTTGCCCTTATATTATAACACCGCTAGTTTTTAATACCAAGCTTGTCTAAAAGCTTTTGGTGTGGAAAATCAAGGATATCTCGGACCAATTTATCATACATTCCCAAGCGATAATGGAAATCAGCCGTTTCAAAAGCGGTAAAATTAAGCTCTTTTCCGATTTCTGATTCCATGTTCTTTACAATTCGATCTAAAGCGCCACGACGCAAATTATCCCCTACCACCATTAAATCAACCCGACTATCTGGGCTTTGGATAAATACGCCCGAGACGATAACCATCTTGAGCTTACCAACACCAGCTAATCGTTTAACAATCTCTTCTTTTCTTAGAGGTCGAGTATTAATTAATAAATTCTGCAGTGGAGATAAATATTCAAAATCCGGATTTAATTGATAGACCGACACCTTCTTTTTAACTTCTTTTATTTTGCCTTTTGTCTTTACCTCAAAGACTTGAACAACCTTCTTCATCTTAATCATTTCAGCCTGCATCAAAACTTTAATTTCCTGAGCAATCTCTTTATTAGAGACTCTGGCCTTATCAGCAATACTTGCCTCGGTAAAAGACAAATCTGGATTAAATAAAAATAAGCGCATAACCTTGACTCGCGCTACCCCACTGAATAATTTACTTAGTGTTTCCATAAGTCATATCCTAATACAAAAAGGACCCGTCCGCAAAGCAGACAGAATCCTGTTTGTATTATCTTTTATAGATAATTATTTTAGAGTAACTTTACCGCCAGCTTCTTCAATTTTCTTCTTCAAAGCTTCGGCTTCCTCTTTCTTCATACCTTCTTTTACCATCTTTGGAGCACCGTCTACCATATCCTTAGCTTCCTTTAGACCAAGGCCAAGAGCTTCTTTGATAACCTTGATAACACCAATCTTGTTGGCACCACCATCGGTTAGTTCAACATTAAAAGCTGATTTCTCTTCACCTGCCGCCGCACCAGCGGCAGCCGGAGCCGCAACAGCCACAGCTGCTGCTGAAACACCGAACTTCTTTTCTAGTAATTTTACCAACTCATTCAAATCAAGAACTGACATCTTTTCGATGCTGTCCACAATTGATTGGAACTTGGCTGGGATTTCTACTTTTGCTTCGTCCATATTTTTAAGTTAAATAAATTAATAATTAATTTGTCTTCTTCTTTGCAATTGCATCAAGTGCCATAACAAATCCTTGGATTGGCGAATTGATAACATTTACAAATTGAGCATACAAAGTTTGTTGTGATGGAATAGCCGCGATTGCGATCATTTCATCTTTGCTCATGTACTTACCCTCAAAGATACCACCGACAATTGAAATGCTATCCTTGAATTTCTTTTGGAAGTTATAAACCTCGCGAGCGGAAGCGGTTAGGTCTTGGCTGTATGCCATTGCTACCTCTCCAAACATCGCAGGAATTTCTCCTGAAACTTTAGCGTCATCGAAAGCTCTTTTAGCTAGAGTTTTCTTGGCCACCAAATAACCAACCTGAGCTTTTTTTAATTCTCGGCGCATTTCAATTGTATTCTTAACTGAAAAACCTTTGAAATTAAAAAAAGTAATTGATTTAGATTTATTAGCAACGTCAGCGACTTTGCTAATAATCTCTTTCTTTTTATCTTTTGATATAGGCATTTTTTTGTTTTAAAAAATAAAAAATACGACCTTTTTAAGCCGTAAGA
>CAZLLX010000055.1:0-3352 GCA_964560805.1 uncultured Candidatus Saccharibacteria bacterium
CTTCGCGCACCCGAAGCGCGCGTACTACCGGTATACTACATTCCGGTACCAAAAAAATATAATTAACTTTCCTATTCGTTAGGCAAATTCATAAATTCCCGGATAAACTCGTCTATATCTCTTTGGATATTGCGTAACCGCTGTTCTATCCGGTACTCTAACTCGCGCTCCCCGCTTTCACTTTCGGGAAATGCCTCGTAATAGTCGTTTAACATATCACTCAGCTCGTTGCGCATGCGTTGGAGCATTTCACGGCGACGGCGATGCCGTTCATCTGCATCTTGTTGGTTATAGGCCATAAAAATTGAGTTAGCTTCCCTATTATAGCTTAAACCGAGGTTTTTGAGCAATATTAGATTTTTATTTAAATAAATTTAACAGCAATTGGTTTTCCGGTTTCGTCTGCCCTTCAACTCTCCGCCCATTGGCGGATTGCTCAGAGCAAAGAAAAAATCCCAAACTTTTGGGATTTTTTCTAGCCGTTAACCACTCGTCACTAAAGTGACTTCGGGTTCACGGCACGTATCATTCTCTAACCTGACGGTTCGCGAATGGTACGTGGTGGACCAACCGGGAATCGAACCCGGAACCCATCCATGCCATGGATGTGTATTACCACTATACTATTGGCCCGCAACTCACATATTTTACCTTACTTTCTTAATATCTTCAAGGGTTTGCCGCCAGCTGCTCGCCTGTTCACGAAAAGCGGGTATTACCCCTATGGTATTTAAAAACCAACCTATTACGGCTATAGCCAAGGCTACACCAAAAACAGAACCTAAACCCGACATAACTCCCCTAAAAAACGCCCGACCAAAACCTTCCTGTTTATGGTATAAATCTTCCAATTGCTGATGGATTTTTTCGAAATGTTGGTTTAATTCTGGTTCCATAATATATTTGTTTTAATCTATATATATTTTAACACAATAGGTAATTTTATGTATTGTGAAATACTAATTCATTGTCACTGGTGCCCTCGGAGGGAATCGAACCCCCATCTTATCCTTAGGACGGATCTGCTCTATCCATTGAGCTACGAAGGCGAATCTAATTTTGGTAAATATTTAAAGTATGACTGAAAAATACTTTCAATTACCCACTAATCTTAGCAAAATATTTGTTTAATGTCATGATTATTATAAACACTTTAGGTTACCACAAAAAAATAATTTATATACTATAATCATAGTAGAAGTGACCTATCACTTATTAATACTCATTGAAACATTATAACCGTCCAACTGAGAGAGTTGCTGATATAAAAGATATATTATTATGCTGAATTATTTGTCATTTGTCAATATTTCAAAAATCTTCTTCTATTTATTCATTTTTTCCATATTTTTCCCTATCCGGTATGTCTTCCCTACCTTTTCGAGCTACCAAACCGGTCTTTTTTCAGATTTTACAACAATTTCCCTATATTTAAGCGATATTTTCTTAATTATCACGTGGTTTTTTCTTATTTTATCACGTGGTAAGGCTATTTTACACGTGACATTTTGGAAAAATCCTCTATTTTTACTCATTTTATGGGCTTTTTTGAGCTTTTTAGCTAATTTTAATGAAAATTGGGGTATTTCTCTCTTTTATCTTATAAAACTAGTAGAATTAATTGTTGCATATGAAACATGCAGCATGCTGTATGATAATAAAGCTATAAATAAGCCGTTTATTTGGTTTGTTATACTTTTAGGCACCTTTCAAAGCCTATTAGCCCTTTTTCAATTTTACTCCCAACACCCGCTAGGTTTAAGTTTTTTAGGTGAACAGCAAATTTACCCTTATTTAAAAGGAATTGCTAAGATTGTTTTGGGTGGAACAGAATATATTAGGGGTTACGGCACATTCCCCCACCCCAATGTCCTGTCTGCATTCTTAGTTTTTAACATTTTTCTAATTATTTACAAATTCCTAAGATTAAAGAGTAAAAGTTTCCTATTTTTAGCTGGATTATTACTAGTTATAAATATTTTAGGTCTAGCCGTTACTTTTAGCAGGGCTGGATATTTGGCCTTGTTGTTGGGTTTGTTGTTCATTGGTTTATATATAACCTTAAATGGCAAAAAACTACAATTTAGAGAGGTGATTTTAAGTAAATTTAAGCTCTTTTCCCTATTTGGCATTATTTTAATAGCATTTATAGGCACTTTCTTTTTATTTAAACCCTTCCTATTGTCTCGCACTACTTTTAACGACACAGCAACCATAGAAAGAAAAACCTATAACCAAATAGGCTTACACATGCTAAAGGACAACCCACTTGTTGGTATAGGCCCTAACCAAAGTGTGCTTCACATGCAACAATACAGTCCTGTAAGACTTTGGCCATGGCAAATTCAACCCATACATAATTATTTTATTCTCTCCGGGACGGAACTAGGTATAGTGGGGGTTCTTTTATTACTTTTTATTTTCCTAAAGCATTTATACGGGTTACTGAAAAATATAAAAACCAGCTTCTCGGCATTATTACTTTTTACCTTACTTGTGGTGGTTGTGATATTAATGCAATTTGACCATTACTTTTACACGCTCCAGCAAACCCAAATGCTGCTGTGGGCATTGTTAGGCATTAGTTCAAGTTTCATACAAAACAAAAACACCCCCACCAGCGAGGGAGCGGGGGAGTGATTTATTTTTTTCAATATATAATCTTAAATCCTAAATCTTTAATCTAAAAACTATTTATGGTATTCCTTGCCTGCCAAAATTGTGCAGGCCCTATAAATTTGCTCTTCCAAAATTACCCTAGCCATGTTGTGCGGAAAAGTGAGCGGGGAGAGGGAAATACTATAGTTGGAATATTCCTTCAAAATAGGGGACAGACCTATACCGCTGCCAATAACAAACACGACTTCGCGGCCAAGCCCGCCTGTCCTTTGGAGAAAATCGGAAAATTCTTTGCTGGTCCTAAGCGTTCCTTTTTCTTCGAGTAAAACGGTAACAGCGTCTTTGGGTAAATTTTTTATTATTTGTCCCGCTTCCTGTTCTTTAACCCTGTTTAAATCCGGATTTTTTCCATACGAAACTTCCGGCAGTTCTACTACCGATATTTTTGCAAAAGGGGAGAGGCGTTTTAAAAATTCTTTTTCCAATTCCAAGTACGCTTTTTCCTTAAACTTGCCAAGAGTAATTATTTTTATTTTAAACATAGGCTTTACTAAAATAAGCTATTCAGCTAAAATTATTCAGTTAGAACATCATAAAACGAAAAGCATAAATTAGCAATTCACACTCGACGGGCCCGTAGTAAAGTGGTATTACCTTGTACCATTCGATACAGGGCACAGCACGGCATTCGTCCGCCTTTGGCTTGTGGGGATATAGTAAAGTGGTATTACGC